>CAZAWG010000298.1:0-2239 GCA_964488785.1 uncultured Oscillospiraceae bacterium
GTGCAGGAACCGCAATCATGTGTGCATTCTTCTGCCATTTTTATTCTTCCTTTCGAAATCGTTGCTTTTCAAGCTTATGAAAAACCGCCGCACAACGGAGTATGCGGCGGTCAGATCGCGTTTTTTACCGATTATTCTTCTTCGGAAGCATCCTTGCCGCAAAGCGAGCAATCGCATTCTTCCTCATCGTCGAAATCATCGTAATCGTCAAAGTCCTCATCATCGAAATCGCCGTAAAGCTCACGCTCGACTTCGCCGAGATCCTCATCCAGCTCGTCTGCGTAATCGTACAGTGTCTCGACATCCTCGTTCAGGCCTTCCAACTCATCCGCCATATCCTCAAGAATATCGGTGATAGCGGCGATCAGCTTGCCTTCCTTCGAGGTCGTATCAAATTCCATGCCTTCCATAAGGCCTTTGAGATGGGATACCTTTTCCTTGATTTCCATCGTATGGGCTCCTTTCTTTGTCCGAAGCACTTCGGATAAACAAAAAACTTACGCTCTTTCGAGATATTCGCCGGTACGGGTATCGATCTTCAGGACATCGCCGATATCTACGAACAACGGCACCTTGATGGTAGCGCCGGTCTCAAGCGTTGCGGGCTTGGAAGCGCCGGTAGCGGTATCGCCCTTGAAGCCGGGCTCGGTCTCGGTGACCTTGAGTTCAACGAACATCGGAGGCTCAACGCCGAACACATTGCCCTTGTAGGACATGATCTTGCACATCATTTCCTCTTTGACAAACTTGAAGTTGTCGCCGAGCTTTGCGCTGTCGATGGGGAGCTGCTCGTAGGAATCCATATCCATGAAGTAGTATAGCTCACCGTCGTTATAGAGATACTGCATCTCTTTTCTCTCAACGAGAGCGACCGGATACTTATCGGTGGGGTTAAAGGTCTTTTCAACGACGGCACCGGAAATAACGTTACGCAGCTTGGTTCTGACGAACGCTGCACCCTTACCGGGCTTTACGTGCTGGAATTCGATGATCTGCATGACGTTGCCGTCCATATCGAATGTAAGACCGTTTCTGAAATCGCCTGCTGTTACCATGAGTTTGACCTCCAAAATTATACACAAAATATTACTACTATATTATACTACAAACCGGCGCACAATGCAAGAGTTTTTTGCAAAAATATCGTCCTGTTCAAACAATATTTGCATTTATTCCACATCAAGCGTTTGATAATACCGTTTCATCGCCAAAGCATCCTCTGCCTGCGTACCATCCGATTCACAAATAAAGGTGGGAGAAACGCCCAAAGAGACGACTGCTTCCATAAGTGGCTCAAATTCCGGGCCATACACCGTATCGGCAAACGTCAAATGGCGCTTTTCGCCGCCCTTGGTATATTCGATCTTGGAAAAGTGGCAATGGAGGTATTCGGCAGCTTCGGGGCTCTTTTCTGCGGCGATACGGTCGAACACGCGCTTGTAGTCATCCACCGTTTGGAACACGCCGCCCTGCTCGCGGGCATTCATATGCCCGAAATCCACCACCGGAACGATGGTCTTATCGAGTTTACAAAGAGTTAGCACCTCATCGAGTGTACCAAGCTGACCGACCTTGCCCATTGTTTCGATACCGAGAGAATAGCCATAAAGTCCCGCTTCTTCCAGCTGCTCCAACGCAAACCGGAGTGCGCCGGTGGCATATTCGACCGCCAAAGCACGGTCTATCTTTGCGCAGGAGCCGGCATGGATGACCATGGTTTGGCCGCCCATCAAGGACAGGGCTTTCGCACTGTCCAAAATATACCTTGCGCTCCCCTTTCGCTTTTCTTCCTCCAGGGAGGACAGTGAAATGAAGTAGGGGGCATGGATGGACAGCGAAATACCGGCATTTTTCGCCTGTTCGCCAAGCTTCACAAAGGTTTCCTCCGAAGCACTCACGCCACGCCCGGCCTCGTATTCATAAGCATCCAGTCCAATGCCTTTCACCCATGCAGGTGCCTGGAGCGTGCTTTTCTTTCCGTCGCTGTAAAAGCTTTCCGAGTTTCCACCCGGGCCGAAACGCGCATTTGCCATACTTCTTCCTCCTGTACTCTGCGCAAAGTCTTTTATATCTGCTTATGCTTCATACGCCGTCGTGCAGCGCGAACAAACGGCACCTCAAAAAAACGCTTGACCCGGAAAAAGGTATTCTCCACATTTTTAATGGGGCGCACTAAGATCCGTTTTGCACCAAAGAACGAGCCGGCAAGGACATCCGTAAAGATCTGATCCCCCACGGT
>CAZAWG010000299.1:0-2238 GCA_964488785.1 uncultured Oscillospiraceae bacterium
GGATGATGCACTCACGCTGCTGAAAAGCGCCATCGATACCTGTTTGGAAGAAAAACGTGAATAAGAAGAAAATGCAGATAAAGGGGAAGTCCTATGACAACATCGAATACCTGTAAAATATACGCCTTCGCCAATCAGAAGGGTGGTGTGGGCAAGACCACCTCAGCCGTGAACATTGCCGCATCCTTAGGGCAGCTTGGAAAAAAAACACTTTTATGCGATTTCGACCCTCAGGGAAATGCCACCAGTGGTGTAGGCGTGGAGAAAAAGGATGACAATTCGGCATATGATCTGATCTTAGGCGCAAATCCCTATGAATGCATTGCAAAGACTCCGTTCGAAAACTTAGATGTGTTGCCGTCGGATATATCGCTTGCCGGTGCGGAATTAGAGCTTGTGGAAGCAAAGGACAGGCAGTTTCGCTTAAAGCACGCTCTGGACTCGCTGCGCGCGGATTATGACTATATCCTGATCGACTGTCCGCCGTCGCTCGGGCTTTTGACGGTCAATGCGCTCAGTGCGGCGGACGGCGTGATCGTTCCCATGCAATGCGAATATTTTGCCCTTGAGGGGCTCAGCCAGCTGACCTTGACCATTTCACAGATCAAGCGGCTGTATAATCCGCGTTTAGAACTGTTCGGCGTGATCATCACCATGTTTGATGGACGCTTGAACCTGTCCTTACAGGTATTAGAGGAACTGAAGAAGCATTTTCCGGGCAAGCTGTTCACCACGCCGGTCCCGCGCAATGTTCGTCTGTCGGAGGCACCCAGCTTTGGGATGCCGGCGGTGTATTTTGACAAGCATTCCAAGGGGGCTCTTGCCTATGCAGCCATCGCAGAGGCAATGGTGCGGAATGCGTAAGGGAAAAGGGACTGTAGCAAAATTGCTACAGTCCCTTTCTTCTACACACAGGGGATAACAAGTATTCTTTTCCCCGGCAGCTCATCCCCGGAAAAACCATTGAGCCGGCGCACGCTCTCCTGCGAAACCTCGTATTTTTTAGCGATCGCCCATAAGCTCTCGTCCGCATCGGGATAATATACGATGTATTCCGCACGGCATACCGGTCTTGGCTCATCGTAATGCACGTGTATCTGCGCACAAGCCTGTAAAGATCGTCGCGACAGCACGATCCCTGTCGTATCAAGCTCTGTGCGCACGATCAGTGTCCCATCGCGTATCACGGCTTCACACGACACCGGCACAGTCTCACACACCACTCGTTCCTCTGCACCTAAGTTGCCTCCACTGTTCAAAGGAATATGCACCGGCAACACGCTCTCCACACACACCGGTTCCCCCTTTTCATCCTTTCCAAGCACCCATACGCCGGCTTTACCGGTAAGCACCATCGCCGCTTCGCTCATTTCCAAGGCAAGTATGCCCATTCGTATTCCGGCATCGGTAAGCTCTACCGGCACTCCATGCTCGCCGGAAAGCGTATGCTCAAGTCGGTCACGCTGTTGGAGTACACCCGTCTTACATTCATACAAATAGCTCTTCTTTTCAAATGAGCAGGCAAAAGTCGTGGAATAGCCGTCGTCAAAATAGCACACCGGCTGTTCTTCGAAAAGCTTTGCTTTGAGTGTATACGGAACAGACAGCTCCAAAATTCGGCTCTCGCCATAAGGGTCAAAAGCAGTCTCCAACACACTCTGTCCTATCTCCAAATGGGCAAGCACGGTCTGTCCGGCTGAAAGAGCTTCCTCCTCGATGAGCCCCTCAAGGGGAAGCTCTTTGGTAAGGTATACATACTGCGGCTCTTCGGTGTCCTCGGTTGCTTCCGCACGATAGGTACACCGCAGCTCAAGCCTTCCGGAATAGCTTAACTGTCCGTTTTCCGGCTTCAGCTGTGTCAGACAAAGCTTGCAGGTATGCGACAGCACATCGGCAACAGCCGGAGAACCGGCCTCCAACTCAATGGTCTGCGAGAGCGGCTCCGGCGCATAGACAAGGTTCCTTTGCCGGACAGCGGCGGTATGTCCATCATGCAGCTCGACCTCAGACAGCTGTTTGGGGTCTAAGAGCGGCGTTTCTACCTGATCGGTCACACAAACCTGAAGGCAGGTCTGGACACGCACCTCAAAGGAACGCGCCCCCTTCATACGGGCAGAGGCGGCAAGGCACACACCGCGCACCTCGACATGGCTCTCGCCCTTGGGGACCGGCATTTTGGAGGCATCAAAGGTATGCTCAAGGACGACCGGCAGGGTGGTGGTATGTAACGCTCCCTGT
>CAZAWG010000300.1:0-2232 GCA_964488785.1 uncultured Oscillospiraceae bacterium
AGATCAGACCGATGTTCGGACCTTCAGGCGTTTCGATCGGGCACATTCTGCCGTAATGCGTGTAGTGAACGTCACGGACATCGAAGGAAGCGCGGTCACGCGACAGACCGCCCGGGCCGAGCGCGGACAGACGACGCTTGTGTGTAAGCTCCGCCAGGGGGTTGGCCTGATCCATGAACTGGGACAGCGGCGAAGAGCCGAAGAATTCCTTGATCGCCGAAACGATCGGACGGATATTGATCAGATTCTGCGGGGTGAGATTTTCGGTCTCCTGCATGGTCATGCGCTCCTTGACGAGCTTTTCCATGCGGGTGAAGCCGATGCGCATCTGGTTCTGTAAAAGCTCACCAACGCTGCGCAGGCGGCGGTTTCCGAGGTGGTCGATATCGTCCACCGTACCGCTTCCGTGTGCAATACAGAGCATATAGCCTACCGAAGCGTAAATATCATCGTGGGTGATGTGCTTGGGGATCAGCTCGCCGCGGCGGCGGTTGAACTCAGCAAGGAAGGCTTCCTCGTTGTCGGTCTGCTCCAAAATTTCCTTTAATACCTCGACCTGAACCTTTTCTTCTACATTTAAGGAAGAAAGATCATAGCCGGCCGGGATCACACCGAGTGCATCCATATCGGCCATTTTGTTGGAGAACACCTTGAAGGTTTCCTCGCTGCCGTGTTCAGCCGAATACAGAAGCACCTCATAGCAACCGCTCTTTTCGATGGTCTCTGCCATTTCGCGGTTGAGCATGGTTCCTTCCTCGAACAATATTTCTCCGGTGAAGGGATTGATGGCAGGAGCGGCCAGCTTGAAGCCGGCGATACGTCTGCCAAGGGCAAGCTTTTTATTGAATTTATAGCGACCGACAGCGGAGATATCGTATCTCTTAGGATCGAAGAACAGATTGTTGATAAGGATCTGAGCCGATTCCACGATCGCCGGGTCACCCGGACGTAGCTTCTTGTAGATCTCCTTCAGAGCCTCGTCGCGCGGGCTGGTGCCGTTCTTCTGGGCTTCGCCCTCCATGAGGTCCTTGGTGAGAGTGGCCTTGATATACGGATCGTTTCCAAAGGTGCTTAATAAGTCATTCGAGGTGGAAAGACCTAAGGCACGCAGGAACACAGTCACCGGAAGCTTGCGGTTTTTATCAATTCTTACATAGAAAACGTCGTTTGCGTCCGTCTCATATTCGAGCCATGCACCGCGATACGGGATGACGGTGGCGGCATACAGCTTTTTGCCGCTCTTATCGTCAGCCGATTCATAATAGATACCCGGCGAACGCACGACCTGCGAAACGACGACGCGCTCCGCACCATTGATGATGAACGTGCCCTGCTCGGTCATGAGAGGGAAATCGCCCATAAAGACTTCGGATTCCTGTACATCGCCGGTCTCCTTATTGGAAAGACGGACGGTCACGCGAAGATGCGCGGCATAGTTCACGTCGCGTTCCTTGCATTCCTCGACAGGATATTTCGGGTTCTTGTCGATCGAAAAATCAACAAATTCGATAAACAGGTT
This sequence comes from uncultured Oscillospiraceae bacterium, assembly GCA_964488785.1. Classification (GTDB taxonomy): domain Bacteria; phylum Bacillota; class Clostridia; order Oscillospirales; family CAG-382; genus UMGS882. The sequence goes on from CAZAWG010000300.1 coordinate 1,520, forward strand.
GCCCGTGTAGTCCACGAGCGGGGAAACATCCTGCAAAACCTCCTTCAAGCCCTCGTTCAAGAACCATTCGTAGGATTCCTTCTGCACTTCGATGAGGTTTGGCATTTCCAGCTTTTCATCGATCTTGGAAAAGCTGTAACGGATGTTGTTGCCAAGCTTGCACGGCTTCACCATGGTTTGCTATCACTCCATTCATTTATTCGGATACCGGTGATGGGGCGAAACGGACGGCGCGAAAAGGGCAGAATTCCCCTATCCGCATTATACGCCGACAATTCCGCTTGATTATAATGCATTATAGAAATATAGCACGAAATGCCCGAAAAGTCAAGCGTTTTCCGGCTTTTTAAGGAAAGAAAAATGCAAAAAATCGGATTTTTGAAGTGAATTTACAAGCTGTCATCTAAAAAGTTCCGAATAATTCAGCGGTTTTTTTCTGAAAATTTACAATTTATCTGTAGCTTCCGGGACCTATTGAGTAAACTCCGCGATGGTAGCGCTCGTTGTTCGGAGAGTAAAGCTGGCTTGATAGAATTTGGCAGATTGCACAAAAGAGCTTGTGCAATCTGCTGAATTTGAACAGTGTTTTTGGCATTTTGGGCTTATCGGATTGACAAACCCGGAAAAGTGTGGTAAAATTTAAACAAATCACTATGCGTTTTGCTTTAGCACATAGTGAAAATAATCACAAACAAAGGAGATAGAATATGAAC
>CAZAWG010000301.1:0-2229 GCA_964488785.1 uncultured Oscillospiraceae bacterium
GGCATAGATGATCTTGTATTCCGGATGATTGGTGTTCAAAACGTGCGTGATGGCATACAGCAAATGGGTTTTTCCAAGCCCCGGCGAACCATGCAGATACAACGGATTTGCCACCACGGCCGGTTGATTGGCGACCGAGCAGGCCATGCGATACGCCACATCGTTGCTGCGACCGACCACAAAGTTTTCGAAGGTATATTCCGGGGAATATTCCGGCAAAAGCGAGGAGGACACGATCACGCCCTGGGGTGCGCTCATATTAAATGCCGACTGCGGTGCTTTTTCCAGTCTGTCCTCTGCATCCAAACGCTCCGTTACCTCTTGAAGCTGCTCAGAGCGCTGCTTGCTTTGCAGCTTTTCGTACTGTCCGGCAAAGCTTTCGTGTTCGCTTGACACGATCACGACCTTGACCGAAAAGCCCAATACATTTTCCAGTTCTGTTGACAGAATATCCCGGTATTTTGATTCGATAATGTTTTTCTTTAAATCGTTGTCCGTGCAAAAATAAGCCGCCTCCGGTGTCAGCTTTTCCATGGTCATGCTGTCAAACCAGAGATTCACGGTCATAGGGGACAGATTATGATTTGTTTTCAAGCCTTCCAACACGAGAAGCCAAATGTCCTTTTCGCTCATGGAATGCGCTCCTTTCGATACTTTCTCAAGTATAAGTATACCAGATTTTTTTCGATAAGTCAAGTGATTCCGCAAGCAATTTGCCATTCTGCCATCGGTACAAAGAGTCTTTTTTGCATACAAAAAGCACCTGCAAGGGTATGTCCCGTTTGCAGATGCTTTAGTCAAATCTATAGCTTTTCCAAAAAGTCCCTTGCTCGGTATAGCATACACGCAAGCTCTGCTCTTGTGACGCCTTTCTCCGGACGCAGTGTTCCATCCTCATAGCCGTTTGGGATACCCTACTCAACCGCAAGACAGGCCGCCTTTTTCTCCGCCTCACTCAGACTTTTGGGTCTACACCGGTATACTCGGTCGCTTTTCTTACAAGAAAAGCTCCACAAAAGAACTGAACTTTGTTTTTTCGACAGGCTGAAACGACCTGTATCGTTTGGATACAGGTCGTTTCTGTTTACATTCACTTATTCAGCGTCTGCTTGCGCATCCACTTCGCTGCCATCGTCAACGGCCTCTGTAGCAAGCTCCTCGTCAAGCAGCTCATCCTCGAGTTCATCCTCGGCAGCGTCAGCCTTGTTCTGTGCTGCGATAGCAGCTTCCAGAGCAGCTTCCTCTTCCGCTTTCTTTTCGGCTTCGGCATCTGCCTTTGCCTGCTCTTCAGCGGCGATCTCAGCGGCAATTTCTTCTGCCGACTTGTAAACCTCATTGTAGTTTTCGGCTTCCTCAGAGAGGACAAAGAACGCCGTGTTCTTTTCTGCCGAGGTCTTTTGCTGGCTCGACAGCTTGCCGAACACACCAAGCAGGTTAGAACCGCTGGAATCCCACTTACAGCCCATGGCGTTGAGCTGACGGCTAGCGATGTTAAAGACCTGATCGACGGTCATTTCGCCGTTTGCGACCATTTCGAGAGCCTTAGTCGAAAAGGCCTTGACACACTCATAGATCGACTTGGAATTGACATCATCTAATGCCAGATCAAAGCCAAAGAACGCGCTGGGAGCGGTGGAAAGGTTAGCGGCCTTTGCGTGTTCCACATAACCGGCATCCTCTTCGGTCGCATACTTGATGTAGGTGTTACCCGTGATGAGGTTGTCCATTCGATAGGTATTTTCCGGTTCGGTATCGATGAAGGAAACAACGCCGTTTTCTTCACGGTAGTGTTTGCCGGCAATACCATACTGAAGCAGGTTGGCAAGCTCGGAATCGGTGTTGAACAGCTCGATTAGCTCAGCTGCCTTGCTCTTCTGGACGGAGTAGGCGCTTACGCACATAGCCGATGCGAAGGCTTCCTCGTTTGTCACGCGCGGGATATCATACAGATACGCCTGATAGGTCGTTCCGTTTTCATCGGTCCATTCGCGGTCGATGAGGGTGTCGGAGGTGACATATTCGATGGCATATTTGGCATTCTTCACACCGTTATAAGCGGCGACATAGCCGTTTTCACGGTAGGAAGCGGTCTTTTTGAGATAATCCATGTAGGCGTTGTTATTCAAATACAACGGATAGCAGGAGCTTGAAATGCTGGTTAACGGCGAAAGCGAGAACAGGATATCGTCATACAGCTCAACACCTGCCATTTCCGGCAGATCGGAGATG
>CAZAWG010000302.1:0-2218 GCA_964488785.1 uncultured Oscillospiraceae bacterium
TATCAGGGCATCGACTCCATCCCCCTTGCCTACACCAACCACTACGCCATGCGCGACTGGTACAACGAATATGAAGGAGATAATGGTACGGCGCTCACCGACACCATCACCACCGATCTGTTCCTTTTGGATTTCAACCGTTCGATGGTCAACAACTACACCGGTGTGCGGCATGACAGCGGCGACCCGTTTGCATGGGGCGACAAAATGATCGCGCATTACGAAAAGTTTGGCGTTGACCCTCGCACAAAGTTACTTTTGTTCAGCGACAGTCTGGATTTTGACCGGGCACAGGCCTTACACGACTATTTCAAAGATCGCGCCAAGGTGTCGTTTGGTATTGGGACGTTTTGCTCCAACGACACGTGCGAGCATTCGCTCAACATTGTCATCAAGCTGCAATACGTCAACGGACGTCCGGTCGCCAAGCTTTCGGACGTGCCGGGAAAATCCATGTGCCGCGATGAGCAGTATCTGCACTATTTGCAGGCCTCTGTCGCATTTCGGCTGAACCGGGAAATGTAAAAAAAATGAGTGGTCGCCAAAAGGCGACCACTCGTTTTTTTAGAATAATTACATCGGCATAGAATTGTTGCTGTTATCAGCATCCGGTGTCTGCGGAATATAGGAAACCGGCTTTACCGGGACGGGTGCCAGATAGAAGGCGGCATCATACAGTCCTGTGAAGATCGGCGAAAAGAGCATATACAGTATCTGAACGATCACGCCGAGAGTCCCGAAAAGTCCTCCAATGAACGGCAAGGAAGAAAACACCGATAAAACAAGAATGACCACAAAATATCCGACTACAAACACAGCATCGGCTAAAAACATCTGTCCCTTTTTGCCCTTGGTCAGTTTTTTCGAATAACGAAGTGCTGCGGTAGCGTTGATATCCGGACGAGTCATAAGTATGTACGGAACAAAGCGGTATTCATAGGATTTAACAATTGCCGGCAACAAACCGAGAATCGCAACTATTATCCATAATACGATCAAGCCTCCGGCACCGGAGCTTCGCGTAGCATGGTAATAATAATCTCTTCTTAAAAGAAAAGTCGAAGAAGCAATCGCAGACGGGATGATACCGATCACAATCGCACCGACCGAAACAAGTGACCAGATCAAAGACCACAGCTTCTTCCATGCCATACCGCCTGCAACACGGAAGAAGGACTTACCGGTCTTAAAGCCCTCAAACAGCTGATCGGTGTTGACAGAACGTCCTTCAAGGCTGTCCAGATAAATTTTGACCATGCCACAGCCTACTACAAAAGAAAAAGCAGTGCCGAGCGGCAAAAAGCCGAGCGTTAGAAGAACAGCGAGTGTTTGAATGACAATGGTGAGCAAGGACAATCCCCACAGACGCATGGGCTTCTTACGAAGCACAGCAAGGGCGCGTTTGTACATTTCCAAAAACATTGGGCAAAAACTCCTTTTCATAAATGTTTTTCGCTTTTGCTTGTTCTAAACGCATTCGCATTGCATATAAAGCCAATTGCTCCCGCCTTGCTTTTTCGCTAAACTGCTTCTTTTGGGGACTACAGGTCAATCAAGCTACCACAAGTCGAATTTTGTCGAGCACAAGTCTTAGCTTGTGTTCATTATATCACATTTCTTTTGATTCGTCAAGTAGATTAACTAATGTTTTTTCCGATTAGTGCAAAATGGATTTTTTCATTCATAATACGCCCCGATATCCTTTTTTAAACCGGCAATGATGCGTTTCTCCAGCCGCGATATATACGACTGCGAAATGCCCAGAAGCTCAGCGACCTCCTTTTGAGTAAGCTCTCTTGCCGGAATGCCGTCCGACGTTTTGTAAAGTCCAAAGCGCAGCTCTATAATGCTCCTGTCCCGTGCAGACAGCCGTCTGACTGCCTGATGCAGCATCTGCTTTTCCTCCTCTGATTCCAGATTTTTCTGCACCTCATCCTCATCGGTTCCAAGAATATCCGAAAGAAGCAGCTCATTACCGTCCCAATCCACATTTAACGGTTCCTCAAGTGACACATCGTTTTTGGCATGAGCATTTTTGCGGATAAACATAAGTATCTCATTTTCGATGCAACGCGAAGCATATGTGGCAAGCTTGATATTTTTATCGCTGTTAAAGGTTGCGATGGCTTTCATGAGCCCCAACGTTCCGATAGAGATCAGATCCTCGATCCCGATCCCTGTGTTCTCAAACCGTTTCGCAATATATACCACAAGCCGC
>CAZAWG010000303.1:0-2207 GCA_964488785.1 uncultured Oscillospiraceae bacterium
GGTCTGGCGCTCCAATAGGGGTTATTGGTAACGACCGTTCCGGTGTTCTTGATCTGGTAGCTCGTTTGCTCGTCATAGGCGGTGCGAAGATAGCTGTGTACGTTTTCTGCTCCGGTGAAGTCCTTGTAGGCTCTTTTCCCCTCCATGTAGTCCATGCTGTATTCGTCCAAAGAAAGCGGAAAGATCGGGTCGGCGATCAGTGCATTGGAAATGGGAGAGGTGGTGCTGGCCTTGCTTGTTTTCAGAACACCGTTTTTTTCAGCTCCTGTGAAAAAGCCCTCACGATATTCACCGTTTTCGTCGGTCATACCATAGGTATAATAGTTCGACCATGTCCACATCATGCCATACCGATAATCGGTCAAATAGCTCTGCTTTTCATCTTTTTTAGGCCAGCTGTACGGCATTTCCTCTAAGCACGTAGCCGATAAAAGGAATGTGCCGTCGGAAGCGGTCTGTTTATAATACTGATCGAAGCATTCGATATAAATATACTTTGTCTGCTCCTCGTCCACATCGGTGTATACCCTTCCATCCACCGGCTTTCCCGGAGCCTTGGCAGGAAGGTAGGGCGTGCTGTCATAGAAGGTATCGCCGTTTGCCTCTTCCGTCAATACGAGCCAGCGAATCGGACTGAATGGGTCATCATATTCATTTTCAAACAGCTTAAAATAGGTTCCATAATAAAGGGAATCATCCGGATCTAAGGCGGCGGTGCCGAGCGTGATGGCCGCTTCGACCTTTTCGGTCGAGCCGGTCGTCTCGGCTGACACACCAAGACTGCAAGGGGATAGGGGAGAGAGCGTCAGAACGAGACTGGATAAAAGAGCGGTGATTCTTTTGATGGTCATAGTACTTTCCTCGCTTTCTGTTCACTGACCGAAGGGGGATTTGGAAAGAGCATAGCATTGCTTGAATCCATTATACAGCATTACGTCCAAAAAAGCAAGAGCTTTGCGTGTATTTTCGTCATTTTGCGCTATCCTTTTTCATGGCTTTTTCGCAAAAAAAATTATGCTTTCCTTTTTTTATTCTTCTTCCTCTGGATATTTCCGACAATGTGTGCTATACTAACATAAAGTCGATTTCCGTGTTGGAAAACCACGCTCTCTCATGCCCCCCCCATGCATAAAAGAAAGGAAGAGCCCTATGACAAAGAATCCCATGTTTGCCCTCACCTATGGTCTGTTTATCGTGACTGCCCGAAAAGCCGGTATCGATAACGGCTGTCTCATCAATACCGCGACACAGGTGTCCTCCACCCCAAATCGCATTGCTATCAGCGTGAATAAGTCCGGTTATACGCACGAGTTGCTGCAAGGCAGTGATTCCTTTGCCCTGTCGGTATTAGATGAAAGCGCGGATTTTGCGCTGATCGAGCGTTTTGGTTATCATTCGGGACGCGACACGGCCAAATTTGCCGATTTTCCTTCCTGTGCGCGCACAACCTCCGGACTATATTATGTGACCACCGGTACGAATGCGGTGCTTTCGGTCAAAACCGAAAAAACGATCGATTTGGATTCCCATACCCTGTTCATCGGAAGCGTGACGGATATGACACTTCTCTCGGATAAGCCCTCTATGACCTATGCCTATTATGGGGAACACATCAAGCCCAAGCCTGTCGCAGAGACTACAGAGGAGCCGGTCTGGCGCTGTACGGTCTGCGGCTATGAGTACCATGGAGAAAGCATACCGTCCGATTTCATTTGTCCGCTTTGTAAGCATCCGGCAAGCGATTTTGTCAAAATCGAGTCGTGAGGCGCAATAAAAGGCGTAAAAGAGAAAAATTAACAATTGGATTGGTATTTTTTTGTCAAAGTGCTTGAAAAATCCAAAAAGAGGGTTTATAATAGAAATTATAATGGGGGATAAGTTGGAGATACAATTTATACCACCTGATTATAAGTATGGAGGTAAACTATGGATTTACAGAAAAGAAGCGATATGCTTGCCAAAGCAAAAAAAATGCTTTCTGACAAATCCGCTGTCGCAGAGCTTCATAAGAACGGCAAACAGTCGGCCTATGAGCTTATGAACACCCTGTTTGACGACGGCACTTTTTCGGAGCTCGGCGCTTATGTCAAGGCATACGCAAATGAACTCGGCTCAGCCGATCCGGCACAGTATGAGGGCGTAGTCTGCGGCTATGGAGCTGTGGATGGTCGTCTCGTCTTTGCCTATGCACAGGATGCTTCCCGTGC
>CAZAWG010000304.1:0-2187 GCA_964488785.1 uncultured Oscillospiraceae bacterium
CCGTTCGGGCTGTATGGCTGCCGCTCATGGCGGCTACACCGCCGTATGCACCATGCCAAACTTAGACCCGGTGCCCGATTCGCTCCCACATCTGGAGGAACAGACCGCGCTCATTCGGCGCGATGCCGCTATTATGGTGCTTCCCTATGGTTCGCTCACGGTGGGCGAACGCGGTGAGACTCTTTCCGATATGCAGGCTCTTGCGCCCCATGTTGTCGCCTTTTCGGATGACGGACGGGGCGTGCAAAGTCCTTCTCTCATGCGCGAAGCGATGGAAACAGCTGTCTCTTTGGGAAAGCTCGTAGTGGCACACTGCGAGGACAATGCACTTCTTCATGGGGGCTACATTCACGAGGGAGAATATGCAGCCGCCCACGGACACCGGGGCATTTGCAGTGAAAGCGAATGGGGTCCCATCCAGCGCGACATAGAGCTTGTACGCGAAACCGGCTGCGCCTACCACGTTTGCCACATTTCCACCAAGGAAAGCGTGGCACTCATCCGCAAAGCCAAGCAGGAAGGCTTGAATGTGACCTGTGAAACAGCACCGCATTATCTGCTTTTGGATGAAAACGATCTGAAAGAGGATGGGCGATTTAAAATGAATCCCCCTCTTCGCGCTACAGAAGATCGACTGGCGCTTTTAGAGGGACTTGCCGATGGAACCATCGACATGATCGCGACCGACCACGCACCCCACAGTGCAGAAGAAAAAGCCGGGGGCCTTGCCGGAAGCGCGTTCGGCATTGTAGGCTTAGAGACAGCGTTCAGCCTGCTGTACACCGGTCTTGTGCGCACCGGGCAGCTTTCGCTTGAAGCACTGCTGCGTGCGCTGTCGCTTGCTCCCAGAGAACGCTTTTCCATTTCTCCGGCAGATGGCTTCACCCTCTGGCGTTTAGACAAAGAGTCGGTCATTGACCCGGAAGCGTTTCTTTCGATGGGAAAAGCGACCCCCTTTGCCGGTCGGCGCGTTTACGGCGAATGTGCGCTCACCTGGTTTGGCGGAAAGCCGGTCTATGCGGCAAACGATATCAAGCTATAGTTCATATTAAAGGAGGAATTCTCTTGAAGCAGGGGCTTTTTGAAATATTAGAAAACACGCCGCTGACACGCTCGGTATACAGGCTACGTCTGGGCGGCGATACAAGTGCTATCACGTCCTGTGGACAGTTTATCAACATAAAATTAGACGGTCTGTTTTTACGTCGTCCCATCTCGGTCTGCGACTGCGAGGAGGGCTGTGTGACCGTTCTATATAAGGTAGTCGGTGTAGGCACGGAAAAGCTTGCCGAAATGAAGCGCGGCGAGACACTCGACGTTTTGACCGGGCTTGGTAACGGCTACGATCGAACACTTGCAGGAAATGCGCCGCTTCTCATTGGCGGCGGCGTGGGTGTGCCGCCACTCTATATGCTGGCAAAGGCACTTCGGAACGAAGGAAAAGCGGTAACGGTCATTTTAGGCTTCAACACGGTAGAGGAATGCTTTTATGAAAACGAATTCCGCGCGTTGGGCTGTACGGTGCTTGTCACAACAGTAGACGGCAGCTATGGCACAAAGGGCTTTGTGACGGATGCGTTTCCGGAAGAATACTCGTATTTTTATGCCTGCGGACCGGAACCCATGCTCAAGGCAGTCTACAAAAAGAGTGTCACAAGCGGTCAGATGAGCTTTGAAGAGCGCATGGGCTGCGGCTTTGGTGCCTGTATGGGCTGCTCCTGCAAGACCATCACCGGCTATAAGCGCATTTGCAAGGATGGACCGGTTCTGCGGAAGGAGGAAATTTTATGGGAAAACTAAATGTAGAGCTGTGCGGACTGCCGCTCGATAATCCGATCATTCCGGCTTCCGGGACCTTTGGCTTCGGCTATGAATTTGCAGAGCTATATGACATCAACTGTTTAGGCACCTTTTCCTTTAAGGGAACGACTAAGGAGCCACGCTTCGGCAACCCCACACCGCGCATTGCAGAATGTCGTTGCGGCATGATCAACGCCGTCGGACTGCAAAATCCGGGTGTGGAGAAGGTCATCGGTGAGGAATTGCCCAAGCTTTCCGCCTGCTTCCACAAAAAGGTAATGGCCAATGTCAGCGGCTTTTCGGTGGAGGATTACGCCTACACCTGCGAAAGGCTGGATGCTGAGCCGATCGTGGGCTGGTTAGAGGTCAATGTCAGCTGTCCGAACG
>CAZAWG010000305.1:0-2184 GCA_964488785.1 uncultured Oscillospiraceae bacterium
AAGGTAAGATCAAAGGTCTTGTTGGAAAGATCCTCATCCGAATCGCGGTAGACCGTGATGGTCACCTCGTCGCCGGCCTTGTTGGAAGCCTTTAGCGTATTGAGTTCGGTGATGGTCTTGACCTCTTTGCCATTGTAGGCTGTAATGATATCACCACGGCGAAGTCCTGCCTTAGCAGCTGCACCGTCCTTATTGATCTGAACGACTAAAACGCCCTGCGGAATATCGTAATATTCGGATTCCGAAGCCGTGATATTGGAACCGGAAATGCCGATCACACCCTCACCGCTGACAAAATCGTTTTCCGGACGCTCGGTCACCTTACCGAATTCGATCAGCTGACTGATGATCGGCACGGCACCGTTGATCGGAATGGCAAAGCCGATGCCTTCATATTCCGAGGTCAGCTTTAAGGTGTTGATACCGATCACCTGACCGTTGGAATTGATGAGCGGCCCGCCGGAATTGCCCTTGTTGATAGTCGCATTGGTCTGAAGCAGGGTCATGGTCTTTTTGCCGCTGGTCGAGCTGTCGGACAGCTCAACGTTGCGGTTGATAGCGGAAATGATACCATCCGTGACCGTTCCGCGGAACTGGATACCGGCCGGGCAACCAATGGCAATGACCTCATCCCCCACAACCAAACGTTCGGAATCACCGATCTCCATCGGAATAAGCTCCAGGTCAGTCGGATCGACCTTGATGACTGCAAGGTCGGACAGCTCGTCCGAACCGACAAGCGTCGCTTCCACCTGTGTATCATCGTTCAAATAGACCGTGATCTTGGTGGCATCCTCGACCACATGATGATTGGTGATGATGTAGCCATCCTTGTTGTAGATAAAGCCGCTGCCAACGCCCTGTACGATCTGGGGCTGAGAATAGTAATTACCGAAAAAGCCGTAAAAGCTGTTTGCCGTCGATTGCGATTCCACCACGATACCCACCGTGCTGGGACCACACTTAGTGGCGACCTGCGCCTTGGTCAAGCCCTCGCCGGAATCCTTAAAGGTGGAAAGCAGGATCGCTGCACTGTTCTGCTGCGAATTATCGGTCGAGGAAGCCGGCTCCGACTTTTGAACTGTGGCTTTATCCGAACCATGTGCATCCACAAAATCCACTGCCATAAAGGAGGCAATCGCCACAGCGGAAATGGTAAATACCGACAGCATACAAGCCGCAAAGACCTTAAAGCCGCGTGAAGAAGCTTTGGCTTTCGGCTTTGGATGCGACGCCACGGTAGTAGAATCCCACGCACAACCATTTGCTTCAGTGGTCGTATGCGCATTTTTCTGATACGAATAGGTGTCGCTCTGCGGATGATAGGTAACATTGGAAATGCCGTTTTCAGCACTCTGTGCCGGGGTCACTTCCGGCTCTGCGGCAGTTTTTTCGACCACAGGCGCGGCTTCCCCGGTCGTTTCCGACACGGGCACGGCTTCCGGCATCACAGGCGCACTGTTCTCGACCGGCGATGCTTCTTGATTTTGGGAGAACGGCTGGTCGTTCGTGGAGTCCCCACACGGCTCACCGACGGTAGAATTCGTTTCTTGATCTTTTTCAAAGCTGTTATCGTTATTCATAGCGAGATTCATCCTTTCATCGAAATGTTTGATTCTCGTCGAGGGAGGTTTTTATGTTCCTCTCTCGATTACGAATACAGTTTACCCCATGATTCTGATATGCAGTCGTTTGAAATGTGTTTTTTTCGTGAATTATTCTGAAGCTTTCAAAAAGTTAAGGATCAGTGTCACAGCTTCCGCACGGGTCATCTCGTCATAGGGACGGAACAGAGAAGCATCCCCCTGTACAAGCCCCATACCACGGGCAATGGCGATAAAACCGACATCCTCTCGCTTCAAGTCGCTGTTGTCCGCAAAATTCGTAATGAAAATATCCGGCATGGAAGCGATCTTGTAGTAGCCTGCCGCATCCATTACATATTTGACCGCCTGGGTACGGGTCATTTCTGCCTCGTCCCCACCCTTTTCGGGACGGGTCTGTTCGGGACTCTCGCCGAAGAATTCAAGCAAGCTTATAAATTCCTTCTCGGTCACATGGCTGTCCGGCGCAAAGGTGTCGCCCTCGAAGCGGAAGTCCAAATCGCAGAGCATCCGAATTTCTTTTTCAGCCCAATGTCCGGCAATATCGGTATATTCGCTCGTATTCCGGGACTTGTATTCC
>CAZAWG010000306.1:0-2175 GCA_964488785.1 uncultured Oscillospiraceae bacterium
GATCCAAGCCGGTCAGCTTGCGTATCTTTTCCAGACGGTACACAAGCGTATTGCGGTGTACGAACAGCTTACGCGAGGTTTCCGACACATTGAGATTGTTTTCGAAAAACGCCTGGATGGTCATGAGCGTTTCACGGTCAAGGCTCTCAAGGGAGCCCTTCTTAAAGACTTCCTGCAGGAACATTTCGCAGAGCGTTGTCGGAAGCTGATAGATCAGGCGGCCGATACCCAGATTTTCGTAGCTGATGATGTTCTTTTTGGTATCAAACACCTTACCGACCTCGATGGCCACCTGCGATTCGCGGAATGCCGAGGCAAGATCCTTTAGGTTTTCCGCCACCGTGCCGATACCGATGGTCACGCGTAAGAAGAACTCCGCGCTGATGGTATCCGCGATGGTGTGTGCCACCTTTTCCAAGTCACGGCTTTCGACACTTGCCTTGACCTCGCGGATAAGCACGATATCGTTTTCGCCGATGCTGATCACATAGTCCTTATTTTTATCCGGGAACATATTTTGCAAAATATCGTAAGGGATCACATCGCCCTTATCCGTAAAGCGGATGAAAAACACCGCCTTGGGCGCGTCCACATCAAAATGCAGCTCTTTCGCCTTTATGTAAATATCACTGGGCAGGATATTGTCCAAGATGATATTCTTGATAAAGCTGATCTTGTCGTACTTTTCGCCATACAAGCTCTTGATATTGGAGAACGAGACGGTAAGCACCCGGCAGAGGTCGGCTGCTTCATCGTCGGTTCCCTCCACCCCGATGATGTTTTCCGGGGTCGTATAGGAGCCGAGAGGACAATAGGTAAAGCCGCCATCGGTCACAATGGTCGTGTCCTCGTCAAACATACCAACAATGTTTTCTCTTGTCTCACCCACATGGGCAAGGTCTGTGCAGGCTAAAACCACGCCTGCATCATCCAAAACTAACACGTTTTTGGAAACGGATTCCTTGAGCTGATTGATCACACCTTGAAAGACTCTTGCTGACATACTAAAACGACCTCCCGAACTTATTCTCTAATGAGCTTGATGGTATAAACGATAGCAAATACGATATATTGAACAAACAAAAGCGTAAGCATGGTTTCCGAATGAAGAAGCGGCTCGCCCTTGATATCCGGAAGCTTGATAAACATGAAGAACGTCCATATCACAAGGGAAATAAAATACGGAAGCATGAGCGGCGCGTTCTGCTTTTTCTTTGAGGTGTGCGGACGGAGCATGATTTTCTTCAAATAAGGCACCGCCACAACCCCAAGGACTGCAAACACTGCCACCAAAAGCAGCTTTCCCACGAGTCCGCGCACGGTATATATCGACCAATAACGGTATAAAAGCAGCCCAAACAGCGCGTTTTCCATGCTGAAAAACAGAAAATCGCGGTGATAGAATTTGGAAATATAATAGAGTAAAGCCAACACCACCGTTGCCGTCAGAGCAAAGGTGCAGGATGCGGCATTATTGACGATGCGCACGCCGAAATACAGTGAAAAGCCGGTCACATATAGCATGAGCGCGAATGCATTGACCGAAGAAAAGGCGTGTGTCTGTTCGTTTATATGCTTTACGCGGCTGTACACGAACCACACAAGTGAAGCGACAAGAAGCACACCGATCACAGCGATATACCCGGGACTCCGGAACAGCTTATACAGCTCATATCCCATGTTAAGCCCGGAAGCTTGCCGCTCGGTAAGTGTCGTGCTGACCTTTAAGATGAGTAACAGCACGCCGCATAAAAGGAAAAACAGAATGGACATACGATAAAAATCCATATCGCTTTTGGAAAGCTGCGTGGCATTTTTCGTATTCTTGGGTTTGTTCGAATGCTTAGACATAGGATGATACACTCCGTTACTATTATTTTAAACTAATTCAAATTGTCCGAAAAGAACATGATGGAGGAGATCACACAAAGTGGCGCCGTCTCGGTGCGCAGGATCCGCTTCCCCAACGATGCCAGTGCTACGCCTGCCCTCTCTGCCTTTTGCGCTTCTTCGTATGAAAGTCCACCCTCCGGACCAATGAAAAAGCGATAGGTCTTAGGCTTTTTTTCTTCGGAAGCCTTCATAAAGATCTGCTTCATGGGAATATGCGGCTCGGCTTCATAGCAGACAAAGCCGCAGTCTGCTTGGCTTAGCTCGGCAATACAGGCATCAAAG
>CAZAWG010000307.1:0-2164 GCA_964488785.1 uncultured Oscillospiraceae bacterium
CAAAATATTTGGAATCTCGCGAACCGGGTCTTGCAAAATCCTGAAATTATGCTATAATATTTTATATCGACAGGAAAGGAGGATCCTATGTCCGGCACCACCAAATTTCGTACCGTTCGCAAAACAGCAAAAACCGAAAAAGGATCTGACCTGGAACAGAAATATTATGGCGTGAATCTGATCACCAACGCACGCGTCAATGCTTCCGGAAGCGGACGTCTTATCTCCCCCATCGAAGCAGAACGTCGCCGTAATCGACTGATGGTCGGAACACACGAAGGAGCATCCTCTGTACGCCGTATGCGAAAGCCCACGCGCGCCTTATCCTTAAAGCCGGCACCTGCCGTCCCGACAGCCCCAAAGAATCCCATTGAAATCAAAAAGAATTTTATTTTTGAGCAACTCAAAAAGCACATAGCACTGTTGGATCGAAAATTTCTGTTTGCGGTGATTGCCCTCGCTCTATGTGGTATTTGTGCGGTTTTCAGTGCAACCCTGTCGTATGGAAAGAGTCGCTATGTGGTCATTCAAGCGGCAGCTGCACTTTTGGGCTGTCTGCTTATGCTGATCTTATCCTTTACCGATTATCGTCAGCTTGCTAAAAAATATCGCATGGTAATCCTTCTCAATGTGGGCTTGCTTCTTTTTACATATATTTTCGGCGAAGGTGTCACCGATAAAACAAATGCCAATTGGATCAATTTGGGATTCATCAAAATACAGCCCTCAGAATTTGCAAAACTCCTGTTTATTTATTCCTTTGCGGCACATTTGTATTATGTGCGTGATCGCATCAATAAGCTGTTTACAGCACTCACCCTTTTTTTGCACGCCGCCATCATCATCGGTCTAACCTTTTTGCAAAAAGACTTGGGAACTCTTACCATTTTCGTATTCATCTTTGTCGTAATGTGCTTTGCAGCCGGCTTGAATATCTGGTATTTTATAGCTGGAGGCGCGACAGTCGCAGCCGCTGCCCCCTTTCTCTGGACAAAACTAAGCTACTATCAACAACAGCGCATCCTTGCCCCCTATGATATCTCGGTCGATCCGAATGCTACCGGTATACGCCAACAAGCGGTGCAAAGTATGAATGCCATAGGACTTGGTGGTATCGGTGGAAGCGGCTATGGGCATGGAACCATCACACAGGGCAACTTTTTTGCCAAACATACGGATATGATCTTTGCAACAATCTGTGAGGAATTTGGCTTTATCGGAGCTATCACGTTATTGGGACTGTATATACTGTTGATCGTGCGCATTTTATTCATTGCGGTTCGTTCGGAAAATCCGCTCGGCTGCTTTATCTGCACCGGTGTGGCAGCAATGTTTATCATACAGATCGTGGAAAACATCGGTATGTGCCTTGGCGTTTTACCGGTCATCGGCATCACACTTCCGTTCATTAGCTATGGTGGCTCCTCGGCACTCAGTACCTATATTGCGATCGGATTTGTTCTGTCGGTCAATACACACAAAGAAAATACCTTTTTTGGATAGCTATCCTTCAGGAAAGCGTCGTAGACAAAGCTTTCCTATACAACAGCAAACGGAGCATTCTATGTCAGAGTTAACATGGAATGCTCCGTTTAGTTTATGGTATACCACACAATTCAATACCAATCAGGAGGATAACGATGAAGAAAACCATTGCGTTGGTGCTTTGCCTGCTCATGGTGGTATCTCTGGCTGCCTGTGGTGGTCAAGCAACCGCTGATGAAAGTAGTGCATCCGCCGAACAGACTGAAACAGCAGAACCTACAACAGAAGAAACCACACCGCAAGAAGAAAGCAGCGAGCCTGTTGAAACCGAGCCGGACTTTGATACAAGCTGGGCTGGTGCAGACTATATCATGCCGATTCCGGAGCCGCCTTTTGCTTATGAGGTAAACGTTGATGGAACTGCTGTTGAAATCCGGTCCACAAACGGAGGGAAGGATGGCGATGTGACGCACCAATCTATCCTCGATTATTGTGAAGAACTAAAAAATGCCGGGTTTACTTTGAATCTCACTGAAAATGAGATCGGAGAACGTTACAGCAGAACTTGCTATGAATTCAGCGCAAGCGATGCTGCCGGAAATAATGTAAATCTGATAGATGATGGCGGCGGAGTAGTCATTTATGTTGCACTGAAAAAGGCCTCCAACGAAACCAATAC
>CAZAWG010000308.1:0-2145 GCA_964488785.1 uncultured Oscillospiraceae bacterium
ATATATATAAGTAAAGAAAGATTGGATCATAGCATGGGAATTGCAAAAAGGGCACCACACGAGGATGCTGATTTCATTGAGACGCTTGCTCGGGCAGCCGGACAGGAGGATCGCTTCGCGTTTGTGGAATTGGTCGGGATCTTTGCGCCGTATGTCAGTATGCTTGCGCGTTCCTTTCGTATGCCCGAAAGTGAGTACGATGATCTGTGTCAGGTGGGGCGTATCGCCTTATACCGCGCTGTTTGTTCGTATGATGTATCCCGTGCGTTTGTGCCATTTGCCAAGGTGTGCATAAAAAACGCCATGACCTCCTTCATGCGCTCCTATCAGGCAGAAAGCAAGCTGGTGTCCGACCGACTCTCCTTGGACGAATTGCAGGAAAGCGGCTTGGCACCGAAATCAGACGAGGCAAGTCTGCCGGAAAATTCGCTGTTAGCGGAAGAATTTTTTCGCGACATCGAACACTTCCTTTGCGAAGACTTATCCAATTCCGAAAGACAGGTCATGCGGTGTAAGCTATCCGGGCTTGGCAGTGCAGAGATCGCTGTTTTCACCGGAAAAAGCGTCAAATCGGTGGAAAATACCCTGTTTCGCGCGCGCCAGAAGCTGCGCGATCACCTCAAAAGAAATTGATGTAGCCTTTTCTATTTTCTATATGCTTCTTCGTGGAACGATGCAAAAGCAGCACGGCTCCTACCCGTGCGGAAGCAAATCTATTTTTTTATTACTCAAAGCGAGGGAAAGACAAATGTACGAGAACAAGACACTCATTTGTGAAGATTGCAAAAACGAATTCATCTTCACAGCCGAAGAGCAGGAATTCTACGCATCCAAGGGCTTCCAGAACGAGCCGAAGCGCTGCAAGGCTTGCCGCGATGCAAGAAAGAACGCTCAAAGACCGCAGAGAGAGTACTTCACCACCACTTGCGCAAGATGCGGCAAGGAAGCAAAGGTACCTTTCCAGCCGACCAGCGACAGACCTGTGTATTGCAGCGATTGCTTCGCAGCAATGAAGGAAGAACGGTAATCAAGACATCACAAACTCGAATCAGGGTTTTTGTTGCTTGAAGAATTCATACTTTCGTGTTTCGATCGAAGTTTAATTTGCCTGATCCCCCGAATGAGTTTGGTTTTTGATACGAAACGGCGTGGCCGATGAAAAGAGCCCGGTGCAAATCGCACCGGGCTCTTTTACAATTATCCTTTGTGTATGTTACACTTTGGTCAACTATCAACATAACGAAGCCCTGCACAAAATCCATAAAAAACCGCCGCGCAATTTTGCGCGGCGGTTTTCCTATATCCTATCACAAATTCATTAGTGAGCAATGCACTTTTCGGTTTCCACATCGAAGAAGTGTGCGTGCGACAGGTCGAATGCAACCTTAACGGTGTCGCCGCTCTTCGCCTTGGAACGGGACGAAACACGTGCGATGAGGTTGGTCTCCTCGCCCATGGAGAGGTACAGATAAATTTCAGCACCCATAAGCTCGGTAACATCAACCGCTGCGTCTGCCGTCCAATCAGCCAGCGTGGAGAGATACATCGGCTCGTCGTGGATGGATTCCGGACGAATACCCATGATGACTTCCTTGCCGACGTATTCAGCCAAAGCCGGGTTCTCTGCCTTTTCGGTCGGGAGCTTGAACTCGCAGCCGGCAAAGGATACATACATATCTGCACCCTTCTTGGTGAGCGTGGACTTGATGAAGTTCATCTGCGGTGTGCCGATAAAGCCGGCAACGAATACGTTGCAAGGCAGATCGTACAGGTTCTGCGGAGTATCTACCTGCTGGATAAGACCATCCTTCATGACCACGATACGGGAAGCCATGGTCATAGCCTCGGTCTGGTCATGCGTAACGTAGATAAAGGTGGTGCCTAATCTCTTATGAAGCTTGGTTAACTCCGTTCTCATGGCTGCACGAAGCTTTGCATCCAGGTTGGAAAGCGGTTCGTCCAAAAGGAATACCTTCGGCTCACGCACGATAGCACGACCCAAAGCAACACGCTGTCTCTGACCACCGGACAAAGCCTTCGGACGTCTGTCAAGCAAATGCGAGATATCGAGGATTCTTCCGGCCTCTTCCACGCGGCGCTTGATCTCATCCTTCGGAGTCTTGCGAAGCTTCAGACCGAATGCCA
>CAZAWG010000309.1:0-2141 GCA_964488785.1 uncultured Oscillospiraceae bacterium
GCCTATGCCCTGACACGTGCCCAAAATGCAGGTATCCCCACAGCAGTCGTACTCAAAAAGGAATGCGGCTCGGCAGAGGCCTTTGAAGCACGCATCCGTGCGCTGCTTGACGAAAACGGTATCGGGATTATTGTGTTAGCCGGCTTTATGAGTATACTTAGTGAAAAATTTACGTCTGCTTACCCCAAGCGCATCATCAACGTTCACCCTTCGCTTATCCCATCATTTTGTGGCGCAGGCTTTTATGGACTTCATGTTCATGAAGCGGCACTGGCGTATGGCGTGAAGGTGACCGGAGCAACGGTGCATTTTGTCAACGAAATTCCGGATGGGGGAGAGATCATTCTGCAAAAAGCAGTGGACATTCTTCCGGATGACACACCCGAGGTTTTGCAAAAGCGTGTGATGGAACAGGCGGAGTGGGTCATTCTCCCACAAGCAGTGCAACAGGTTTGTGCGGCTTTACATGAATAAAGGAGTATAAGTATGAATATTTACGCTACAAAGACCATCGGTGAGCGTATCGCCGGAAATCCCTATGTTGGACGCGGCATTGTCACGGGAACCAGTGAAAACGGAAAGAACGCCGTTGTTGCTTATTTTATCATGGGCAGAAGTGCCAACAGCCGCAACCGCGTTTTCACGTTAAAGGACGGTGTGCTATACACCGAGCCGTATGACCCCTCTAAGGTGAAGGATCCCTCCCTTATTATATACGCTGCTCTGCGGACCCATGAGAACAAGCTCATCGTGACAAACGGCGACCAGACAGACACCATCTATGACCACGTTCGCGCCGGAAAGAGCTTCAAGGAAGCCCTTGAAACACGTACCTTTGAGCCGGATGCCCCCAATCTTACCCCACGTATCAGCAGTATGCTCACCTTTGCCGAGGGCAGCTTTTCGTATGAGATGAGCATTTTAAAGAGCATCGACCCCGAAGGAACGGAGGCGGCGCGTTACACCTTCTCCTATCCTTCCAAGAAGGGGCTTGGGCATTTCATTCATACCTATGTGACGGATGGCGAACCACTCCCCACCTTCCAGGGTGAACCGGAGCGCGTGAGCATTCCGGACGATATCGATGCCTTTACGACCGATATCTGGGAGCATTTGGACGAAGCCAACAAAATTTCTCTGTATGTTCGTTATACCGATCTTGCGACCGGGCGCGAAAAATATCGTCTCATCAACCGTTTCGCATAAAAACAGAAAAAACGATACGAAAGGAACGCATCTGCAATGAAAGAATTTGAACTCAAATATGGCTGTAACCCCAATCAGAAGCCGTCCCGTATTTATATGCATGACGGCACCGAGCTTCCCATTGAGATCTTGTCCGGTCGTCCGGGCTACATCAACTTTTTAGATGCCTTTAACTCCTGGCAGTTAGTCAAGGAATTAAAGGCGGCTACCGGCCTTGCTTGTGCAACCTCCTTCAAGCACGTCAGCCCGACCTCGGCGGCTGTGGGGCTTCCGCTGTCCGAGACGCTCAAAAAAGCTTCCTTTGTGGATGATGTTCCGGGTGTTGACGATTCTCCTCTTGCTTCTGCCTTTGCAAGAGCCCGTGGTACCGACCGTATGTGTTCCTTTGGCGACTGGATCGCGCTTTCAGAGGAATGCGATGAAACGACTGCGCTTCTCATCAAGCGTGAGGTGTCGGACGGCGTTATTGCCCCCGGCTTTACCCCTAAAGCTCTTGAGATTTTAAAGACCAAGCGTAAGGGTGCGTACAATGTTGTCAAGATCGATCCCGGCTTTGTTCCGGATGAGATCGAGCGCAAGCAGGTGTATGGAATCACCTTTGAGCAGGGACGCAACAACTTCAAGATCGCCCCGGAGCTTCTTTCCAATTTGGTCACTGAAAACAAAGTCCTTCCCGAAGCTGCGATGCGCGACCTTATCATTTCGCTCATCACGCTGAAATATACCCAGTCCAACTCCGTTTGCTATGCCTACGGCGGACAGGCCATTGGCGTGGGAGCCGGACAACAGTCGCGTATCCACTGCACACGTCTTGCCGGAGGTAAGGCAGACACCTGGCAGTTACGTCAGCACGAAAAGGTTCTCGCTCTTCCGTTTTTGGACACGCTTGGTCGTGCCGATCGCGATAACGCCATCGATGGCTATATCAATAAAAA
>CAZAWG010000310.1:0-2138 GCA_964488785.1 uncultured Oscillospiraceae bacterium
GCCCCGTCCGTGCCGAAACAAGCTGGGTATCATACGCATAGCCCGACCACACCAACCGGGTATAGGTCTTTGTGTCATACAGCGCATCGAGATCAACATAGTCGTTTTCGCCATCGATCCGATATTGGTTGTAGGTGTAGTCGGAATTGATCTCATAACTCAGTCCAAAGCCATCGGACGAAAGCAGGGCTTCATATGCCTTTTCGGGAGAAACGGCAAGCGTAGGCGATTCAAAGGTCACATCGTCGTACCAGCTGTAGGAGAAAGAAGTGACCTTACCGGTAGCGCGGTCAACCGCACCATATACACCGTTATACGAAAAATCCACGCCCTCGTTGACACGCGTATAGTTTAAGCTCTCCACACGGTAAACAGTCCTCGGCTCAACGCCCTCGGTGTCGCTTTCAACATAGTTTATGGGCGTAGCCTGGGTGCTGTGGGACAAGCGCACACTATCCATATATGAGGGGATCTCCTTCTGTGCAAAGGCACGGAACAGCTCATCCGCCTGGTCGGATGAATAAACAAGCTCCGGCGGTGTCTCCTTCTTTTTGTCGTTGACATAATATTTATAGCCCGGCACGCTGGTATGGAAGGAGATGAGCTTTCCGGTAGAAGCATCCACCGATGCCGTCATATAGGCGTAATAATAACCGTTTTCTTCCTTTGTCTCGCGGTAAGGCGCACAGAACGACAGGCTCCAGATATAAGTAGTGTCCTTCGCATTTTCGCCCTTTGCGGTCACATATTCCTTTCGGTTCTGCACCAGTCGTGCTTCTACAGCAGTGGCGTCCTGCTCGATATAGAGAGCCTTGTTCTGCAAGACCGCCTGGATCGCTGCATCGCGGGAGATAAGACTTTTTAGCGTTTCCAAACCGGCGAGTTCCTCCTCGGTCAGCTCATATTCGCCTTTCTCCAAATCCGCTGCATCCTCCATAGTTTCAAATTTTGCGCTTGAATTGGAACCACCAGCCGCACCCGTCGTGTCAATACTCCAGGTATTGCGCTCGGTGTACACTTTTCCGGTCTGCGCATCCACCGAAAGATACGAGTGCTCCGGCGTATACACAAGATACGCCTTACGCTCTGTAGGCTTGCCATCGTCGTCATAGACGGTTTTGAGCCGGTAGGAAAGCTTCATGGTCTGCGCTTCGATCAAGGCCTTTTTAGCGGCCTCGGTATTTACCGTCTGAGAGGCGGTAAAGTCCAACGCATCATGGAAGTTCACCGAAAGAGAGGTTACCTCGCCGCTCACATAGTTTACCATGACGGAAGCAGTATCGTCCGGCACGATGATATCGTTTTCATAGCGCGTGAAGGTATAATTAAAGCTTTTGGAATACAGACTGCTTGCCGAAGAAGCGGTCAACCGCATACTTCCCTTAGTCCGGGGGCAGAGCGCAGAAAGGGCTTCTTCTGCCGCTTTGGCAAGCTCTTCACGCGTATAGCGCGGCAGCGCGATGGAACGATCCCGGTCAAAGCGGTCATTCGAAAAGCTTACGATATTTCCCTCTTCATCGGTGGTCACGCGCACACGACCGTTCCCGTTCGGATCCGTCCAGGTGAACCGCCAGGATGCTGCGCGATAATAGGACGGCGCGTTATAGTTCCAGTCAAACGCTGTATATTCCTGCGGAACGGTGAGTAAAGGGCGAACACGCTTGATGATGACTTCCATGTCCTCGGCAGTCGGCTCATAGGACTTTTTAGCCGTTTTCTCCGAAGTCGTTTCGTTCGCCGCAACAACACTCGGTCGTTCCACCGTAGTCTCCACTTCCTCGGCAAGCACCGAAAGAGCGCCGGAGGAGCAGAGAAGCACCGCACAAACAGCGGCCGAAAAGCGTTTTAAGTTGTTATTCCGTTTCATACAAGATTCATCCTTTCCGTCTGATCGTTACAAATATGGAATTGCTTTTGTCTGTTAGACGAAAGCAATGGAATTTTGTTCCGGACTTTTGTCAAAAATTCTTAATCCAACAAGCCGCTTTCTCCGATAAGCTCTGCGATTTTTGCCAGTTCCTCTGCCGGCTTGACAAGTGCAAAACGCACATAGCCCTCGCCGGCCGGACCAAAAGCGTTGCCCGGCGTGCAGAGAACGCCGGTCTTATCGATGAGTGCCTCCCAGAATTCCTCCGAGC
>CAZAWG010000311.1:0-2129 GCA_964488785.1 uncultured Oscillospiraceae bacterium
GTCGGTCGGAATGCTTGCCGTGTTTGCCGCACGCAGCAAAAAGACGCGCGATGTGGTGTTGACCGGCAATCTTTCCAAAATGCCGCAGGCAGGTCCCATTTTCGAAATTCTTTCGGAAATGTTTGATATGAATTTTGTCATCCCCAAAAATTCCGAATTTGCCACCGTCATCGGCGCCGCCTTGGCAGAATTCGAAGCATAGCTATACAAATCATCGGATTACACAAAATTCTTTCAAAACAGAATCGCATTATACATTGCTTTTTTTCCTTTCATAACGCTATAATATAAGTGTATCCTCTGAGCCTCGGCTCATAAGCAGTTTGATCTCATAAACGAAAGGATGTTATAAATGGATAAGGTTCGTTTCGGCATTGTCGGTATCGGCAACATGGGCTCCGTCCATGCCACCTACCTGCACGAAGGAAAGATCGAGGGGGCCTGCCTTGGGGCCGTGTGCGACCTCAAGCAAAGTCGTCTGGACTGGGCAAAGGAAAAGCTCGGCGAGGATGTTGCACGGTTCACCGATTATAAGGAAATGCTTGCCAGCGGTCTTGTTGACTGCGTGATCGTGGCGGTGCCGCACTATTATCATCCCCCGATCTGCATGGATGTGCTAAAGGCCGGACTTCATGTCATTTCGGAAAAACCGATCGGCGTTTACACAAAGCAGGCAGAAGAGCTTATCGAGCTTGCTGAAAAGTCCGGCAAGGTGTTCGGACTCATGTTCAATCAGCGTACCAACGCCATGTACCGCAAGGCGCGCGATATGGTGCAGAACGGTGAGCTTGGCGAGCTAAAGCGCTGCGTATGGATCATCACCGACTGGTATCGTACCCAGTCCTACTACAATTCCGGTGACTGGCGCGCCACCTGGAGCGGCGAGGGCGGCGGCGTGATCTTAAATCAGTGCCCACATCAGCTCGACCTCTGGCAGTGGATCTTTGGTATGCCCAAAACCATCCGCGCGTTCTGCCATGAAGGCAAATATCACAACATCGAGGTTGAGGACGATGTGACCGCCTACGCCGAATACGAAAACGGCGCGACCGGCGTGTTCATCACCTCCACCGGCGAATATCCCGGAACCAACCGTTTGGAAATTTCCGGTGACAAGGGTAAGCTCGTCATCGAAGGAAGCAGCATGAAATTCTGGAAGAACCGCACACCCGAACGCAAGTGGACCTTCGAATGCCCCAATGGCTTTGAAACTCCCGGTGCCGATGTCATTGACGTTGACTATTCCGCTTTCAAAATGGACAAGGAACAGCATCAGGGCATCACACAGAACGTTACCAATGCCATCCTAAAGGGCGAAGCCCTCATGGCACCCGGCAAGGAGGGCATCAACGGACTTCGCATTTCCAACGCCATTTTCCTTTCCAGCTGGCTCGGAAAACCGGTCGAGCTGCCGGTCGATGGAGATCTGTTCCTGAAGCTTCTCAATGAAAAGATCGCCTCTTCCACCTATAAAAAGGAAACCAAGGAAACGGTAGCAAACCTGGAAGGCACGTATTAAAATATCTCAGAGCTGTAAGTCAACTTGCAGCTCTGTCTTTTGTCAACCTTATCCTCTAAAGGAGCTTTTACATGGTCAAGGAAAAAAGCTTTTACACCCATTTTTTCACTATGATGTTCATGCTCGTTCTGCAAAATGTCATCGCTCTCAGCGTGAATCTTGCAGATAACGTCATGGTGTCCTCCTATAGCGAAACGGCACTCTCCGGCGTGGCGGCCGTCGGACAATTACAGTTTCTGCTCCAACAGTTGGTCATGGCCTCCGGCGATGCGCTCGTCTCCATCGGAAGCCAGTATTGGGGCAAACAAAGAACCGCTCCCATCCGTTCCGTTGCCAAGGGAGCTTACCTTGTGGGCGGCTTTGTGGGGCTTGTCTTTTTCGCCGCCGCCAGTCTTTTCCCCCATGCACTGGTGAGCTGCTTTTCGGACTCGGAAGCCATTGTGAGCGAGGGCGTGAAGTATCTGCGAATCGTAAAATATACCTATCCCCTGTTCGCCCTCACCAATGTCACGCTTGCCATGCTACGCAGTGTGGAGACGGTGCGTATCGCATTCTGCGTGTCGGTGTCCACCTTTTTCATCAATTGCGGCATCAATTATCTGCTCATCAA
>CAZAWG010000312.1:0-2120 GCA_964488785.1 uncultured Oscillospiraceae bacterium
AAGAGCCTTTATGTCCGGCTTTTTGGAGGGTTATAACACGATGGACGCTTTAGCCAGTCTTGCGTTTGGTATAGTCGTTATCACCGTCATTCGCGACCTTGGTGTGACTGAGCCAAAGGCTGTTGCCAAAAACACAGTCAAGGCAGGCTTTTTCAGCTGTCTGATCATGGCCATCATTTATGTGGCTGTAACGGTCGTCGGCGCACAGAGCCGTGGAATGTCGGAGGTTTTGCCGACCGGTGGCGACGTGTTCGCTCTTGTGGCGGAGCATTATTTTGGCAAGGTCGGAGAGCTGATCTTAGCCTGTATCGTGACCTTCGCCTGCCTCAAAACGGCTGTAGGCTTAGTGACCAGCTGCTCGGAGACGTTCTGCAAGCTGTTTCCAAATGCTTTCGGCTACAAAGTATGGGCGGTCGTTTTCAGCCTTCTGTCCTTCGCCATTGCCAATCTTGGCCTTCAGACAATCATCACCTATTCGCTTCCGGTGTTGATGTTCCTGTATCCGTTAGCGATCACACTTATCTTGCTCGGTATTTTTGGGAATCTCTTCCATCACAGCCGGTATGTATATGGCTTTGTGACCGGCTTTACGTTGGTTGCGGCAGTGTTTGATTTTATCAAAGCGTTCGTGAGCAACTTTCCCGACTCGCCGCTTCAGGTCGTATTCAAAACGCAGTGGGAGCCGGTGTTGAAGGTTGTGTTTCCTCTGTTTGACTACGGCTTGGGCTGGGTCCTTCCGGCAGCGTTGGGGCTTGCTGTTGGACTTGTGGTGATGCTTGTGCGTGAAAAAAGAATGGCGTAGCTGAGCTTAAAACGGTGTCGGACAGACACCGTTTTATTTCGCCAAAAATAACAGTGTTTTTTCGCATTTAGCACTTGAAAAATCATCTCTTCCGTTATATAATATAATCGTAATGCTGTGTATAAGGAGATGTGCTTATGAAAACCTGTACTCCACAGGCAATGCAGGCTCTGGAAAAGTATCTGTTTGATAATAATGTCATTTCTCCTCTGGAGCTGATGAAAAGAGCGGCAAAGCAGATGTATGTGCTGCTTCGGACACAGGCAAAGAGCTTTAAAGAAATACTCATTCTTTGCGGAAAAGGAAACAATGCGGGCGATGGATATGAGCTGGCAAATCTTTTGCATAGGGATGGCTTGAATGTTGTCTGTGCCAGTGTGTTCGGCGTGTCGCCAACAGTGGAACCGGCACATACCTGTTATCAGACCTTTCTTGCCTGCAATGGAGTCGTATTGACGGATAGTAAAAGCATTTTCGAAAAGCTCCGTCAAGCGGATGTGATCATTGACGCTGTGTTTGGCATTGGCTTTCATGGCTGTATACAAAAAGATACGATGCTCTATTCTCTTATCGACGAAGCAAACCATACCAAAGCCTATCGTGTGGCTTTGGATGTGCCCAGCGGCGTGTGCAGCGCGGATGGAAGCGTAGGGGATATCGCCTTTGTGGCGCGCTTGACCCTCACCGTCTTGCTCCCCAAGATCGGGATGCTGTCCTATCCGGCACGCTTTTTCTGTGGATGGATCGAAACCGTGGAGGTCGGTTTGCCGCCTAAGTGGTTGGAGCCATTCGAAAGCATAAAAGGCTTTGCAACGGATGAATGCTATTTGCGTAAGCGGCTCGTAGCACGAAATCAGATCAGCAACAAGGGCGATTATGGCAAGCTTTTGTGCATTTGCGGCAGCGAAAATATGACGGGCGCGGCAGTGCTTTCAGTTGGCGCAGCACTTCGCACAGGTACCGGGCTTGTAACGCTTGCCTCGGAAAAGCCGGTGTTGGATTGCGTGCGCTTTGCCTATCCGGAGCCAATCTATCGAACACTTGATTGGACGAAGGAGGCTTTGCTTAGTTCAGTATGTAAATCGCTTTCGGATTATACAGCCGTCCTGATCGGTTGTGGCTTAGGGCGTTCGGCAGAAAAAACGCGGATGGTGGAAGCTGTATTAAAAAGATCCAATGTCCCGGTCGTTTTGGATGCCGATGGTATAAATATGATCGCTCCCCGCATAGAATGCTTGCAGGAAGCAAAAACAACTCCGATCTTAACGCCGCATCCGGGGGAATTCGCACGTCTTTCGGGCAAAACGGTGGACTATAT
>CAZAWG010000313.1:0-2102 GCA_964488785.1 uncultured Oscillospiraceae bacterium
ATCAATAATACGCCGAACGGTATTTTGGTCATCAATGAAAACTTCGAGGTCCAGCAGATCAACCGCTCTGCCATGCAGATATTGAATATCGCTAAGGAATCGGATGTTTTGGGCGAGCCGGTCATTCGTATCATGGATCCCAAAGCCTTTGTGGATGTCAGTAGCACCGGTCGGAATATCTATGACCGCCGTACTTATCTTGCGGAATACAAACGCTATGTCGATGAGACAGTGCTTTACGATAAGGAGTTCCATATCCTCATCTGTATGCTCAAGGACGTGACCGAGGAAGAAGAGCTGCGCGAAAAGAAGGAATCCATGCGTACCCAGACCGTAGAGATCGCCGATAAGGTGGTGGATAAGCAAATGCGCATCGTGCAGGAGATCGCCTCCCTTTTGGGAGAAACGGCTGCTGAGACAAAAATCGCGCTGACAAAGCTAAAGGAGTCGATCAAGGATGAATGATCTGTGTGTCGATATCGGCTTTCAGAGCTTGAACCATGAAGGGGAACAGCTTTGCGGCGACCATGTGGACATCATCGAGCCGAATGAGGAGTCTACCATTGTGGTGCTGGCGGATGGCCTTGGCAGCGGGGTAAAGGCAAGCATCCTTTCTACGCTCACCGCTAAGATCATCTCTACCATGATGGCAAACGGCATGACGCTTGAGGACTGTGTGGAAACCATTGCCGCCACGCTTCCCATCTGCTCCGAACGGAAAGTCGCCTATTCCACCTTTACCATTATCCATATCGTGAAAAACGAGGAAGCTGAGATCATCCAGTATGATAATCCGCACGTTATCCTGTTGCGCAACGGTGAAAACATCGAATACCCGGAGCTCGAGATGAATATCGGCGGTAAAAAGATATATAGATCGCGCGTTCGCTTAATGGAAAACGATGTGTTCATCGCCATGAGTGATGGCTGTCCCCACGCCGGTATCGGCATGAGCTTGAATTTCGGCTGGAAGCGCGAGGATATCATCGAATTCATGAAAACCTTCTATTTTGTCGGCTATACCGCTAAAACGCTGACGACACTTCTGTTGGATGAGGTCAATAAGCTGTATGGCGAAAAGCCGGCGGATGATGCTACTGTCTGCACCGTGCGTATCCGTAAGCGCGAGCCGATGAACCTGCTGTTTGGTCCCCCCTCCAACCGGGATGATTGCGGAAAAATGCTGTCGCTGTTCTTCTCCAAAGAGGGAAAACACATCATCTGCGGAGGTACGACCTCCTCCATCGCTTCAAAATTTTTGGGTAAGCCCTTGCGCGTTAATTTGGATTTTGCCGATAAGGATATTCCCCCAACGGCTTCCTTAGAGGGCGCAGACCTTGTCACCGAGGGCGTGATCACGGTCAACCGCGTGCTTGAATACGCGAAAAACTATGTCAAGGATAACAATTCCTATTCGGAATGGAGCTGTAAGCGCGACGGCGCTTCGCTCATAAGCCGGCTCTTGTTCGAGGAAGCAACGGATATCAATTTCTTTGTCGGTCGTGCCATCAATCCGGCACATCAGAACCCCGATCTGCCCATCAATTTCAGCATTAAAATGCAGCTGGTCACGGAACTGACCGAATGTCTCGAGCAAATGGGCAAGCGCGTGAAGGTCATCTACTTTTAATTTAGTACCAACTACATCCCTTTGCAATGCTTTAGCCCTGTGCGTTTCATTTCCCCATCCAAGAAAGGAAGTATTCCATGAGAAAATTTGATACCAAAATACAGTACTTGAAATATAAGGTCTTGCGCGAGGTCGCACGCCTTGCCTGGAACGATAAGCTCCTTGAGGGTGCTTTGGATATTCCCAAAACCATCGTTCCCGGTAAAGTGCCGACTATGCGCTGCTGTGTTTACAAGGAACGTGCCATCCTTTCGGAACGCGTCAAGATCGCTATGGGTGGGGATGTGTCGAACCCAAACGTCATCGAGGTCATCGATATTGCCTGTGACGAGTGCCCCATGGGCGGCTACGAAGTTACGGATGCTTGCCGGGGGTGTCTTGCGCACCGCTGTGAGGATGTCTGCAAGCGCGGCGCCATCACCTTCGACCACCAGCAAAAGGCGCATATCGATAAATCCAAATGCGTGGAATG
>CAZAWG010000314.1:0-2101 GCA_964488785.1 uncultured Oscillospiraceae bacterium
GGTCTGGAGAGACTTGCGTGTGTTATGCAGGGCGTGGACAATATGTTCGAGGTCGATACCATTCGCCGCATTTTGGATACCGTATGCAAGGTAGCCGATAAAAAGTATGGCGAAAACGCCAAGGACGATATCTCTATCCGCGTTATCACCGACCATATCCGCAGCTCCACCTTTATGATCTGCGATGGTATCATTCCCTCCAACGAGGGACGCGGCTATGTGCTTCGCCGTATCATTCGCCGTGCAGCGCGTCATAGCAAGCTGCTTGGCATTTCTCATGCCTTCCTGTCGGAGCTGTGCGATATCGTCATCGAGGATAATTGCGGCGCTTATCCGGAGCTTTCCGAAAAGAAGGATTACATCAAAAAGGTCATCGGCATGGAGGAGGAACGCTTCGATGCGACCATCGATGCCGGTCTTTCCATCCTCTCCAACCTTGTGCGTGATGCCATCAAGGACGGAACGCATAAAATTGCCGGTGAGGAAGTCTTTAAGCTGTACGATACCTTCGGCTTTCCGATCGATCTGACCCGTGAGATCGCATTGGAAAACCATATCGATATCGACGAGGAGACGTTTGAAAAGCTCATGAAGCTCCAGAAGGAGCGCGCACGCAATGCCCGTGCGAACCTCTCGGGCTGGAGCAATGCCTCCAAAACGCTGCTTGGAACGCTCGCTAAGACCGAGTTCGTCGGCTATGAGCAGTTCGAGAGCGATGCGAAGGTGCTTGCTATTCTGTGCGGTGACGATGAGGTCGAAGCCGTAAATGAGGGCGAGTTTACCGTGGTTCTCGACAAGACCCCGTTCTATGCCGAAAGCGGCGGACAGGTCGGCGATGCCGGTGTGTTGACCGGAAATGACCTTACCGTGACGATACTCGACACCAAAAAGAGCGATGGCGTATACATCCACTTCTGCCGCATGGTCAACGGAACCCTGAAAAAAGGCGATACCGTCCATGCTGCCATCAACGAGGTCAAGCGCGTGAGCACCATGCGCAACCATTCGGCGGCACATCTGTTGCAGGCCGCTCTGCGCAGCGTGCTTGGAAAGCACGTTGAACAGGCTGGTTCGTATGTGGACGAACAGCACGTCCGCTTCGACTTTACCCATTTTGCCGCAGTGACGGAAGCAGAGCTGCGCACGGTGGAATCGCTCGTCAACTCGCATATCCTGATGGGCGAACCGGTCACTACCACGCTCATGGGCATCGAAGAGGCCAAAAAACAGGGTGCTATGGCTCTGTTCGGCGAAAAGTATGGCGATGTGGTGCGTGTGGTCAAGATGGGCGAATTTTCGACCGAGCTGTGCGGCGGTACACATATCGATAATACCGCAAAGCTTGGCTTGTTCAAGATCCTTTCGGAATCCTCGGTGGCCGCCGGTGTGCGTCGTATCGAGGGAACCACCGGGTTGGGCGTGCTTGCACTATTAGGAGAAAAGGATAAGCTGTTGCGCGAAACGGCGGAAACGCTCAAAGCGCAGAATGTGAGCGATATCGTTTCCCGTGCCAAAGCGCTTCAGGACGAGCTTCGTGTAGCAAAGCATGAGTTAGAAGCAGCTTCCGAGGCGGCCGCCGCCTCTAAGGCCGTTTCCCTTTTGGAAAACGCCGAAAAGGTGGGCAGTGTACGTCTTATTAGCGCGAAGGTTGATATGAAGCCGGACGCTATGCGTGCGTTGACCGATAAATTCAAGGCAGAGCAGACCGATGTGGTGTGCGTGCTTGCAGCCGTCAACGAGGGCAAGGTCAATTTTGCCGTATCCTGCGGTAAGGATGCCGTGGCGGCAGGAGCCAATGCCGGTAAGATCGTCAAGCAGATCAGTGTGATGTGCGGCGGTGGCGGCGGCGGACGTCCGGACAGTGCCAGTGCCGGCGGTAAGGATCCGTCCAAATTGGAAGAAGCACTTGCAAGTGTTAAGGGGCTTCTTGGATAAGATAAAGAAGAATGTAGAGAGGTGCAGCGTTTTTTGCTGTACCTCTCTTTTCATATAAAAGCATCCCTGTCCAATGGCAGGATAGGGATACTGCAGCCTGTCGCAAAAACGAAGTTCAGTTCTTTTGCGGAGCTTTTCTTGTAAGAAAAGCGACCGAGGTCAAGGG
>CAZAWG010000315.1:0-2095 GCA_964488785.1 uncultured Oscillospiraceae bacterium
CAGCGGAGTGAATACCGCCGATCTGAAGGTATTAAATGCAAGAGAAAAGGAAGAGCTTTTAGAACGAGTCGCGCATGGCGATAAGGCGGCGCGTGAGGAATTGATTGCCGGGAATCTGAAGCTTGTTTTAAGTGTGATCCGCCGGTTTTCCTCGCGTGGAGAGAATCCGGATGACCTGTTTCAGGTAGGCTGTATCGGACTCATCAAGGCCATCGATCATTTCGATCTGTCGCATGGCGTACAGTTCAGCACCTATGCCGTGCCGATGATCGTAGGCGAGCTGCGGCGCTATTTACGCGATAATACCCCCATCCGGGTCAGCCGTTCGATGAGAGATCTTGCCTATAAGGCGTTAAACGAGCGTGACCGGCTATCCGGCGCATGGGGGCGCGAGCCGAAGCTCGAGGAGATCGCTTGCGCCTTAGGTGTACCACGTGAGGAGGTCGCGACCGCCTTAGATGCCATTGCCGAGCCGGTGTCACTGTATGAGCCAGTCTATAACGAAAACGGCGACAGTGTCTACATCCTCGATAAGGTATGCGATACTACCAATACCGATGAAAGCTGGTTGGAGAGCATTGCCTTAACACAGGCCATCGAAAAGCTAAGCCCACGGGAAAAGCGTATCATCTCGCTGCGCTTTTTCAAGGGGCGCACACAGATGGAGGTCGCCCATGAGATCGATATCAGCCAAGCGCAGGTATCCCGTTTGGAAAAAGGGGCACTTGAGCGCATTAAAAAGGAGCTGAAATGAACCATGTGAAACGTAAGGCGCGATACAAAGCCCTCCGGCCGATTTTCCTCTTAACACTTTTGTATACGATAATATATGGGAAAGGAAATGCTCTTTTGGCGCTCTCCCTGATGCTTCCTTCGTTTTTTGCGGAAAAAAGCACATCTGTCCCCTTCTGCCTTGGCGTAGAAGCAGCTTGTTTACTCGTCACTTCGCTACTTTTATTATTCTTTGACCTCTTTACAATAAGAGCCTGGATGCTCTGCCTCCTTATGGGGGTGGCTTGCTTTTGGTGTGGTAAATGGGTGCAGAACTATATCGCAGACAAACAGGGGAAAATGCTGTATGCTCTTGTCCGGATGCTCGCTTTTGGCGGCATTATGTC
Organism: uncultured Oscillospiraceae bacterium; assembly: GCA_964488785.1. GTDB lineage: Bacteria > Bacillota > Clostridia > Oscillospirales > CAG-382 > UMGS882. The sequence goes on from CAZAWG010000315.1 coordinate 1,119, forward strand.
TCTAATGCGTTTTTGAGGTTGCATCCATTGGCTGTGATCTTTCCAAATATTCTATCGGTAAGCTATCAACCATCGCAGCAGCCTGAAGATTATCCGTCACCATTCCCCAATGTACCACATACGGGAATGGATAGATATTGTAAAAACTGCGGCGCGAAAATATACTACAAGGCAAATTTTTGCACCCAATGTGGTACGAAGGTATAGTACCGAGCGGTATTCATCAAATATAAGCTCCCGAAACCAGAGCTATCTGACATTTCGGGAGCTTTTCTTTTGAATGCCGTATGGTACACTTATGCCCCTTGCAAAGTTACGCGGTGCGTTTTGTGTGTGCTATACTTTCTTTTAATTAGCAAATCAAAAAAGGACCGTCCTCCGATACCAAAGGACGGTCCTTTCTACAGGGATACGTCTCTAATCCAATTCCTTTTTGCCGGTATACAGCTCGTAATAACGCCCCTTCATTGCAAGCAAGGCATCGTGGTCGCCGCGCTCAATGATCTCGCCCTTTTCCAAAACCATGATGGCATTGGAATTACGCACGGTTGACAGGCGGTGGGCAATAACAAAGGTGGTTCGGTCGCTCATCAGGCGATCCATACCATGCTCGATGTGGCGCTCGGTACGGGTATCGACCGAGCTGGTGGCTTCATCCAATACAAGGATAGGCGCTTTACTGATGGCGGCGCGGGCAATATTGAGCAGCTGTCTCTGACCCTGTGAGAGGTTGGCACCATCGCCCTCGATCATGGTATCATAGCCATGCTCAAGGCGCATGATAAAGCTGTGGGCACTGGCGGTCTTGGCGGCCTGCACCACCTCTTCGTCGGTCGCATCCAAGCGTCCGTAGCGGATATTCTCGCGCACAGTCCCGGTGAACAGGTGTGTATCCTGTAAGACCATGGCAATATGCTTGCGAAGCTCCGACATCTGGATATCGCGGATATTCACGCCGTCGATGGTGATCTCGCCGG
>CAZAWG010000316.1:0-2092 GCA_964488785.1 uncultured Oscillospiraceae bacterium
CCACCATAGTAACGCTTGCCCGGATAGCCCTCCGCATACTTGTTGGTCAACACCGTTCCGGCTGCCGCAAGAACGGCTTCCGATACAATGTTTTCGCTGGCGATCAGCTCAATGTTGCGCGATTGACGAGCTAATTCCTTCTCGACTGCTTCGCCGATCTCCGGGTCTAATGCCTTTAAAAATTCCAGATTTTCCTGTACCATGTCTTTTTCCTCCCTGTTGCTTTATTTAATTTGTAAATCGATATTTTATTTTGAGTGCCCGGCCATCCGGATAATCTCCGACCTGTGCTACCGCATAAAAGCGACCGCTTTCATCGTATAACCGGCACATATCTGTTTTTTCAAACACCCTCTCGGGTATTCGCGCCCGCTTTAAATAGATCTCAGCCCCATTCAAGCAGAGCTTCTCATAAAAGGGAGCTAAGCGCACCACCGGAAGCGTGTCAAACAACGCCTCCGTGCTTTGCAAATAGCCCATGAGTGCCGCAGTGTCACCGACCTTATATAAGGATTCCAGTGTGTCCACCGTTACGGCCTCCTTTGCCGCATATACGCCGCACTGCGTGCGCTCTAAGCTGTCTAAGCACGCCCCACAGCCAAGCGCGTTTCCAATGTCCTCTGCAAGCGTGCGGATGTACGTTCCCTTAGAGCAGCGTACCTCGATATCGCACCTTTTGCCGTCAAACGGCGTGATGAGTTGAATGCCATAGATCGTCACCGGACGCGCCTTGCGCTCTACCGTCTCGCCACGCCGTGCCAATTCGTATAATTTTTTCCCGTCAACCTTGAGCGCGGAATACATGGGCGGAACCTGCTCGATATCGCCGGTAAAGCGACATAATGCCGCTTCTAAGGCTTGGGTATCAAAGCACGGTTCCTTTTCTTCAAGAACATTTCCGGTTCTATCGCCTGTGTCAGTGGTCACACCGAATAAGACTCCGGCACGGTAGGTCTTGTCATGCTCCATGACCAATTCCTGCACACCGGCAGCACTGCCCACAAGCACCGGCAATACTCCACAGGCCATAGGGTCGAGCGTTCCGGCGTGTCCGACACGCTTGACTCCATAAAATTTCCGTACACGCGAAACCACCGCATGACTGGTCAGCCCACTTGGCTTATATACATTGATGATCCCGTTCAAGTCTGTTCTCCCTTTAGTCCCCGGCTTCCGGCAGAGCCGCATTTTCGGTCGGCACGTTCTCGTTCTCCGCTGCGTTCTCATGCGCTCCTATGGGAGTCACATCCTCACGTGCGAAAACCTTCGCCGGAGCCTCCGGTGCATTTTCAAGCGAAACCTTGACCTCGCCCTTGAGCGGATTTATCTCAACGACCGTTCCACGTCCCTCGGCTGTTTCCACGACTGCTCCAACGCGCGGTGTACGTGCTGCTTCTTCGCTGTATACCTTGTCCTCAAAGCGCAAGCAGCACATGAGCTTTCCGCAAGCACCTGAAATTTTGGTGCTGTTGAGCGAAAGCCCCTGTTCCTTGGCCATTTTGATGGAGACCTGTGCAAAATCTCCTAAAAAGGAGTTACAGCAAACGCTTCGTCCACAAACGCCCAGACCGCCAAGCATTTTTGCTTCATCGCGCACACCGATCTGTCGCAGCTCGATGCGTGTGCGGAAAATGGAAGCCAGCTCCTTGACCAATTCGCGGAAATCAATGCGTGTTTCGGCGGTAAAATAGAATAGCAGCTTGGAATTGTCAAAGGTGTATTCCACAAAGACCAGATTCATCGCCAAGCCAAGCTCGCGCACCTTCTTCTTGAAAATGGATGCCGCTTCGCTCTCCAATTCCTTGTTGGCACGGTATTTGTCGGTATCCTCCTTGTTAGCTAAGCGCTTGATCTTCTTTAACGGTGCGACCACGCTGCCGAACGGAACGATACGGTTGGCAATCGCCGTGTAGCCGTATTCGCACCCACGCGACGTTTCCACCACGACCGGTGTGCCGTACGGGATATTTTGCCCATCCGGGTCAAAATAGTAGATCTTTCCGGCTTCGCGGAAACGAATGCCTACGATCTCACAGCTCTGCACATTCTGTCCTTCGACCGATTCCAAGGCACCTTCCGCAAGCTCTGAAGC
>CAZAWG010000317.1:0-2085 GCA_964488785.1 uncultured Oscillospiraceae bacterium
TGATCAAAATGCGCTCGATGGGAAGCTTATAAAAATCCATGGCGGCGCGAACGGCTTCGCCTGAATTGTTCATAAAGGTCTGCGGCAGCAAAAAGAGCGTGCGATGCGTGTCAAGCATTGCTTCGCCGCATAATGCGTTGAAGCGTGCTTTTGTGATGGAGACAGGCAGCTTTTCTGCCATATAGGAAAGAGCCAAAAAGCCGGTGTTGTGGCGGGTATAGCGATATTTGTCGCCGGGATTACCCAGACCTACCACCATAAAATCGACCGGCGAAGCGGTCGGCTTTTCGGTTTCGATCTGCTTGAACAGGGAAAACAGCTTATCCATGGGTGTGGGTATCCTCCTGAGAATCGGGTGAAGGGGAGAGGGTTTCGGAAAAAGCGGCTAAGAACAGCTCCTTGGCGCGCCTTTCGCGCCCGGTCAAATACAGGTATCCCATGAGGGCTTCCAAACCGGTGGCGCGTTTATACTGGATGGCATCGCCGTGCTTGGGCATGAAATGTGTTTTGGCGTTTCGTCCGCGCCGAAACACATCGGCTTCTTCCTCGGTGAAGAGCGATTCGATGCGAGACGCGGCATCGCTTTGCGCTTCGCAGGTCACAAAGCGGCGCGAAGCAGTCACTAACTCTCCCGGCTTTCGATGGGCACTGGTCTTGAGCAGGTGCTCACGGGTCATAAGCTCAAGCACTGCATCGCCCATGTAGGCAAGGTTCAATACGGAATATGTGCGCGTATCATGTGTATACAAGCGCATTACAGCATCTTCCATTTGGGTCCCTCGGCGGTATCCTCGATGACAACGCCCTTTTCCTTTAATTCGTCGCGAATGCGGTCGGCTTCGGCAAAATTCTTTTCTTTTTTGGCGGCCGTGCGGCGTGCGAGTGCCTCATTGACATAGGCGGCGAAGGCATCGTCGGTGTCGCTTGCGCTTTCGTTTTGAGATACTGCAAATTTCTTTGCGTTTTCGATGAGGTTTAAGCATAAAACGCGGTCGAAATCGGCGATCAACGCACGCTTTGTTGCATCGTTTGTGTCGGCCTTCAGCACGTTGTAAATGGCTGTAATGCCCAAGGAGGTGTTAAGATCGTTGTCAAGGGCTTCGGTGAAATCGCGCTTCAATTCTTCAAATTTTTGTGTATCGACCGCTCCGTCCTCCGAAAGCTTAGCCACGCGGGCGAGCAGCTTTTCATAAGCGGCTGCCGCATTGTCTAAATTCTCATAGCTGAACACAAGCGACTTGCGGTAGTGTGAAAGCAAGCAGAAATAGCGGTATACGATGGGGTCATAGCCTTTGGATTCGAGTAACGAAACGGTCAAAAATTCGCCCTTGGATTTGCTCATCTTTCCGCCGGAGGTGTTCAGGTGCAGCACATGGAACCAGTATTTGCACCAGGCGTGTCCGAGATAGGCTTCGCTCTGGGCGATCTCATTGGTGTGGTGCGGAAACGCATTGTCAATGCCGCCGCAATGGAGGTCCAGATATTCGCCTAAATGCTTTAGAGAAATGGAAGAGCATTCGATGTGCCAGCCGGGATAGCCAACGCCCCAGGGAGAATCCCATTTTAGCTCCTGGTCATCAAACTTGGATTTGGTGAACCACAAAACGAAATCGGCCTTGTTGCGCTTGTTGTCGTCCTTCTCCACGCCCTCGCGCACACCGTCTTTGAGGTCGTCCTCCTCAAAATTGTTGAAAACATAATATTGCTTCAGCTTCGAGGTGTCGAAATAGATGTTCCCACCGGCTTCATAGGCATAGTCCTTATCCAAAAGCGCGGTAATGACATTGATGAAATCCGCGATACAGCCGGTTGCCGGTTCGACCACGTCCGGCGTCTTGATGTTGAGCTTTGCGCAATCGGCAAAGAATGCATCGGTATAATATTGTGCGATCTCCATGACGGTCTTATGCTCGCGCTTGGCGCCCTTGAGCATTTTGTCCTCACCGGTGTCGGCATCGCTGGTCAAATGTCCCACGTCGGTGATGTTCATCACGCGCGTCACGTCATAGCCGGAATAGCGCAGGTATTTTTCCAACACATCCTCCATGATGTAGGTGCGCAGGTTACCGATGTGAGCAAAATGAT
>CAZAWG010000318.1:0-2075 GCA_964488785.1 uncultured Oscillospiraceae bacterium
CTATATGATCGCCGGGGTTTTGGAAAAGGCGGCGGAAATGACCGCTTTTTTGAATCCGACAGAGAATTCCTATCAGCGGTTCGGAAAGAGCAAGGCTCCGGTCTATATTTCCTGGTCGAGTGAAAACCGTTCGCAGCTCATTCGCATTCCGGCGGCAAGCACGGAATATCGCCGCGCCGAGCTTCGTTCGCCCGACCCTATGGCAAACCCCTATTTAGCATTCACGCTGATGATCTATGCCGGTCTTTATGGATTAGAAAACCGGCTTGCGCTTCCAAAGGCAGAAAACAGCAATCTGTATAAAGCGGATGAAGCGACCTTGCACCATCTGAAAAGGCTGCCGGAAAATCTGAAAGAGGCTCAAAAGCTTGCTTCGGAAAGTGCCTTTATCAAGGCGCAGCTTCCCAAGGGAATCATTGATATGTATTGCCTGCGCGCATAAAAGGAGAGAGGTCACTTGAGTCTGAAAGAACGGATATACAGTGTTCTGATTGTTTCCGCTTCCGAAACGCTTAATACGGCAATAAAGGCTCTGCTTGCACAAAGCAAATACGAGCCGGTATGCACCGTCCCCGATATCAGTGCGGCAAAGCGAGCCTTTGCCGAGCGTGAATACGATCTTATGATCATCAATTCTCCCTTGCCGGACGATAGTGGTGTCCATTTTGCCATTGATGCCTGTCACACGGGAGGGACGGTGGTTTTGCTGCTTGCGCGTGCCGAGCTTCATGCACAATTATATGAAAGGGTTGCAGAGCATGGCGTTTTCACGCTGCCTAAGCCGCTTTCCAAGCCCACCCTTGTGACAGCACTTTGTTGGATGTCCAGTGCGAGAGAACGGTTGCGGAGCATTGAAAAAAAATCTCTTTCCATCGAAGAGAAGATGGAGGAGATACGCATAGTCAACCGTGCCAAATGGCTACTCATCAGCAAGCAGGGCATGGATGAGGTCACGGCGCATCACTATATTGAAAAGCAGGCGATGGATCGATGCATCTCCAAGCGACGGGCAGCAGAGGACATCCTAAAGGGATGACTGTTTCTGCGAAGCCGGAAGGCTTCAGCGTTCTTCAAAGGGGAACGGATTTATTCTTTTTGTTTCTGCAAGCTTACAGTAGGGTGATATGCGGAAGCCGCATATTGCTCGTTAGAGGGGTTTGTGAGAAACGTATGTTTCACACTCCACACTCCACACTCCACACTCCACACTCCTAACTCCGCTTCACCCTTTAGCCTGAACTATTCCGCTAAAATTGCATTCTCCTTGAAACATGGTCGTCTCTCTCACATCCGTTCGTGATACTCCCTGTTTCGGCGTTCTCGGGCGCCCCAAAACTTGCCACCGGCAAGTTTTAGCACGTCCGAGCAGTTACCGCGCCCACGCACTGCAAAATTCATATTATGGTATTGAAATTTTGCAAAAATGCTGTTATAATGAGAAATAATCAAAATCCCAAAGCTTGATTTGTGAAAGGAACGCACCACTTTTATGGAAGAAAAATGTGCTATCCTCGACTGTGGCGGTCAGTATACAAAGGTAATTGACCGAAAAGTCCGTGAGCTTGGCGTTAAAAGCGAGATCTTTCCCATAAGCGTTGACCCTGAAAAGCTTCAAGGCTTCGGCGGTATCATCCTGTCCGGTGGCCCTTCCAGTGTCTGGGAGTCCGGCGCACCTGCCTATGACCAAAAGCTGTTCGATATGGGTATCCCGACCCTTGGTATCTGCTATGGTATGCAGCTCATCAATGATCATTTCGGCGGTAAGGTCGTCCCCCATTTTAAAACCGAGTATGGACAGCTCGAGATCACCATTGACCCCTCCTGCCCTCTCTTTGAGGGCTTGGAAACATCGCAAAAGGTGCTTATGAGCCATGGAGATGCGGTGGAAAAGCTCGCCGCAGGCTTTGTTAAGATCGCCGATACCGATGGTGTCACTGCCGGTATTTGGAATTCTGCCAAAAAGATCGTTGCCGTCCAGTTCCATCCGGAGGTCGATCCGACCGTGAACGGGAAAAGGATGCTTGAAAACTTCCTACGCGGTATCTGTGCCTTTACACAAACCTATGCCCTTGAGG
>CAZAWG010000319.1:0-2067 GCA_964488785.1 uncultured Oscillospiraceae bacterium
CATTTCGAGGGTGTGCTTACCGGCTTCCAAATAGAAGGTAAACTCAGTTTCGCCATCGTTGAGCGGTTGGGTCTGCCACTCGCTGTTATACTTGAACTGACATTCCTGTGCTTCCTTGAAGGGGATCTCGCCATCAAGGCGGAGCGAACGCGAGGAGAACAGACCTGCGTTGACCGTTTGCTTAAAGCGCGGAATGATCTTATACATACCGGATTCCGGAACTTCAAAATCCCATTGGATCCACTGACCGGTGATCTTCCACTTATCGCCGCCGTTACCGCCGATGGTGTTGAGCAACGTTGCGGACGTGCTCTGCGGCTCGGTGACAGCAGAGGTGCGGTCGTTCATAGCATAGATAACCTGCTCGGAGGTTTTGAGCGGTGTTTCTGCATTGATCTTAACGCTCACATTCTCGCTCACCTTGGGAGCATCCTTATGCATTTCGAGATACTCTTCATACGTCGGAAGCGTTTGCGCCGTATGAAGCTTGATCGAAGCTATTTTTAGCGGTTCACTGGCAGATTCTAACGCGATCGTATGCTTTCCTTCCTTTAAATAAAACTTAAAGGGCTCGGAATAGTAGGCCTGCGAATCGATAAGCGTCTGGGTGCGCCATTCCGGTGCTTCTTCCTTGACCGGGCGCATCTCATTCTTGTTGACATCAAGCTTAAAGGTACGTTCGGTGCGGGAATACCCACTTTCTTCCATATCGACCCACACGCGCTGGAAATTCATATAGCGTGCTTCATCGAACGGGATCTTGTTATCGATCAAAAGAATACGCTCGATGGTCGCGCCGTTTCCGGCGATAGGATAATACTCAACGGTGACCGAATACATAGCGGTTTCGGGAACGTCAATGTCATAGACTAACTTTCCCTCATCGGTTGTCGTAACGGTACCGGCGGTGATCTCCTTGCCGTCGCGCACAACTGTATCGGATTCGTTGAGCGTAATGATTCCCTCGGACGCTTCCTTATTGTAGTCGGTGACATCAATGATGATCTCCTTCGTAGCATCGGGTACCTGCGCATAGTCGGCGCGGTAATCCGCATACTTCAAAGAAACCATCAGATCCGCCATATCCGCCAAAGAATTGAGCGTATACGAGGTGTCATCTACGGGAGCGGCAGCTTCTGCGGTCGCAACTTCATTGGTCTGGACCGTATCTGCCAAAGCCGGCATCCCTGCAAACGACTGGACAAGCATACTCGCAAGTATCATTGCGGTGATAAGCTTGTTCTGGTGCTTAGCATTTTTCATGCTGTTTTCCTCCTGCCTTGATTGAAAATAGCTTCTCGTATTGGCAAAATGTGCCGCTTGCCTTTAGCAAAAACAAACAGAGATCCGCTGTTCAAAATGCTAAAAATGGGCAGAACAAACCCAAAATGCCTATTTACATATAGATAGCATACCACTTTAAGCCGATTTTGTCAAGAGTGACAATTTCGTGTGCCGTTTCTTGTCGATTTGGTATAATTCTGCGAAAAGTGAACGAATTATTCGTGTGGCGGATTCCGATAAAATTTTAACATCATCAAATTATGCACAAAACAATGATCATTCAAAAGGAAAGTTACAAACAATAAGCTGAAATCAAAAGCTTTCTGAAATAATACTAAATTTTAGTTATGAGAGTAAAAATAAGCTAAAATTTATTCTTGTTTCGAAAGAGGCTTCAATTGTAAACATTCTCTTTGTTTAAACAATTAAATCGTACACATTTGTTGTTCATTATGCACAATTTTCAAGCGGTATTTTCTACATATTGGAAAAAACGACTGATTTGTGTTTTTTCATATTTTCACTCATTTTTCGACAAAAAATACATCATGCCAGCTCGTCAAGATAGCCATACAGCTTTTCTAACTCCTCCTCCATGGCGTGTGCCTTGCCGAACAGTTCATTGACAAGCGTAAAGTCACCTGCCGCTTCCTCCTGCATCCGCGCATTTTCACTTAGTGCTTCCTCCAATTCGCAAATACGCTTCTCGGTATCCGCGATCTGCTTTTCAAGCTTGCGTGCGCGGCTGCGTTCTTCCTTATTACGCAGATATTCTTCCTTACC
>CAZAWG010000320.1:0-2062 GCA_964488785.1 uncultured Oscillospiraceae bacterium
TCATTATAACACGATAATATTGGTACGTCAATAGAATATACTAATATTTTTCTATAATAATAGTATCCATACCAATAATCAAGGAGTGTTATCATGAACCGAATTCGAGATTTACGTGAGGACCTCGACCTGCGACAGATCGATGTGGCGAAAGCAACCGGTATCGATCAAAAGACGTTGTCCAACTACGAGACAGGGAAAACCAATCCGGACAGCTACGCAATTGTGGCGCTGGCGCACTTTTTTCATGTAACGACCGATTATCTTTTGGGGGAAACTCCGACCGGATTCCGCGATAAAAAGACCATTCTACACTGCGTAGAAAGCATCGAAAAGGAGCTTAATGAGTTAAAACGATATCTGGCGGCACTATAATAAGACGAATGATTGAAAACACGGTCAACGAAGGAGACGATGACCGTGTTTTTTTGCTTTTCAGGCAGATTTTCAGTATAATATATGTATCAATCGAAAGGAAGTCTGATATGAGAATTATACATAGTTGCCAATTGAATGCATTTGAAAAATACCTGTGTGAGGAAGAAAAGAGCGATAACACGGTTCAGAAGTATCTGCGTGATCTGCGATTATTCAGCATATGGCTTGACGGAAAGACGGTCGATAAATCCGTTGTTCTTGCGTATAAAAAGCAGCTTTGCGAGAAGTATGCCCCCAAAAGTGTCAATGCGGCACTATCCTCTCTCAATGCTTTTTTTGCATATATGGATTGGAACGATTGCAAGGTAAAGGCCTTGAAGCTTCAACGCCGTATTTTCATCGATTCGCAAAAGGAGCTGACTAAGAGTGAATATGAACGCCTGTTGAACGCCGCCAAACGTGCGAAGAACGTGCGCTTGTACTACCTCATGCAGACCATTGCCGGAACCGGATTGCGCGTATCCGAGGTGAAATATATCACCTGTGAAGCTATAAGGTCCGGACAGGCTACGATTCATTGCAAAGGAAAGATACGGCAAATATTTTTACCCATCAAGCTGTGCAAGATGCTGTGTTCATATATAAAGCAGAAAAAGATAACGAAGGGAGCTGTCTTTGTGACCAAAAATGGCAAGCCGCTCGACCGAAGTGTCGTGTGGAAGATGCTGAAAAGCCTGTGTGCAGAAGCCCATGTCGAAAAAAGCAAGGTGTTTCCGCACAATTTGCGACATCTTTTTGCCAAAACCTTTTATTCGCTGCAAAAGGATATAGTGCGGCTGGCGGATATTTTAGGGCATTCTAACATTGAGACGACGCGCATCTATACCATGGAAACCGGAGAAATACATCGGAAGCAGATGCAGAATCTGGGGCTTTTGCGATGTTGACTGAAAAATGAAAAAACCACATAATCAGAATTATGTGGTAAATCTATTCATGAACTAATGAAAACTGTACACATATTATAGCATAGATTCGCTTTGTTGTCAATCCAAATTTGATAAAATAAAGATTTTTTGTGCCAAAACATGAATTTAAACATATATCTAAGACCAATGCCGCTTCTTTTTATAGACATTGGTCTTGTACTTATGCCTGTTTGGGGAAAGGCTGTATATATTCGACTTGTATGCAGGCATCGACTGATCAAAGTGAATCAATCGATATCGGCACACCACATAATTCTGATTATGTAGTTATCCACTTTAGTATACCGAAAAAAGGAGATGTTTATCGAATGCCATCCTCGGAAGCTGCTTTGGCATTATGGCTTGTCATACTTGTACCGGTACTTATACTTTTACTATTGGTTTTGTACCACAATGTGTTACACCCATTTATTGAATGTGATGAATACATAAAGCTGGAGATCGGCAGATCAATCAGCGAGAGAGAAAAGCAATACTGGAAACGTGAACGAAAAAAGCTATATATTTCCTTGATACCGATTTTGGGGAAGTTCCTGATTCGGTTTATGTGAGCTTACAACGAAGCCGGAATGCAAGAACAACGTAGCTTTTGGAGAGGAGAACAAGCGTGTTTCAAAAAAAGCAATGTGACATATGCCAAATCGGAAAGCAGACATGGGAGTTGGATCCCCATTCGGCGATGTGTCCCTATCTTT
>CAZAWG010000321.1:0-2054 GCA_964488785.1 uncultured Oscillospiraceae bacterium
CACTGCCGGTGGGGCTTATTACTATTTCTCTACCAAGGCACCGCGTTGCTACACCGAGGTAGTCTATCCTGACCCTTGCTATCTCATTTTCGGCAAGGAATCGGCCGGTATCCCGGAGGAGATACTCAAGAAGAATCTGGACACCTGTGTGCGCATTCCCATGCGTGAGAGCTTACGGAGCTTGAATCTCTCCAATTCGGCGGCGATCGCGGTATATGAGGTGTTACGCCAGCGGAATTTTGCCGGGCTGGAGGAACAGGGCTTTCTCAGCCTTTTGTATAACGACTGAATTTGAACGTGAAAGGAACTGCAAATGCTTCTTGATATCATCCGAAACGGAAGACTTGATGCCCAAACCATCATCGAGCTGCTTCTGTATCTTGTCATCATCTTGATTTCGCTCAGCGTGCATGAGCTGTCGCACGGCTATGTTGCTTACCGCTGCGGCGATGCAACGGCGCGCAATTTGGGACGACTGACTCTCAATCCGCTTGCCCATTTAGACCCGTTGGGCACCGTCATGATGCTCGTGTTCGGCTTCGGCTATGCAAAGCCGGTGCCCATCAATCCGCGCAACTTCAACCACTATAAGCGCGATCTGTGCTTTGTATCGTTGGCAGGTCCCTTTTCCAATTTTGTTCTTGCCTTTATCGGGGCGTTCCTCTATTATCTGTCGCTTATTCTGCTTCCGTTCGAGGCTCTTATGAGCATTCCGGGCGGCATATGGTGCAGCTTTTGCAGCACGTTTATGTTTGCCAACTGTTCGCTTGCCGTGTTCAATCTGCTGCCCATTCCGCCGCTGGATGGTTCGCGCATCCTTTCGGCGGCGTTGCCGGGGAAGATCGCCTATTACTATCTCAAATACGAGCAGTATATCATGCTGATCCTGTTTGTTCTTCTTTGGCAGGGTGCCTTTGACAACGTGTTAAGCTTTTTATCGAACCATTTGGCGCGCTTTGTTCTGACCGTGGTCAGCTTTGTGTTAAAGCCGCTTGTCGGACTTATCGGGTAGTGCCATGGCAGACGAAAAGGAGCTTGTTGTGCAGAATGCGCCGGAGGAACGGGCGGTTCCGGACGGCATTACGGTCGAAGCCGGGGGATTATCCTTTCATTTAGACATTTTTGAGGGACCGCTGGATCTGTTGCTTGCGCTCATTGCCAAGAATAAAGTCAATATCTACGATATTCCCATCGCGCTGATCTTAGACCAGTACATGGAATATATCCATCAAATGGATTTGTTCAATTTGGAGGTCGCATCGGAATTCATCGTCATGGCCGCTCAGCTCATGGTCATCAAATCGCGGCTTCTTCTGCCGAAAGCGGAGGAAGCTGAAGAGGATCCGCGTCAGGAACTGGTCGATCTGTTGCTTGAGTATAAACGTGCCAAGCAGACCGCCGAGGTACTTCATGGACTGGAATTTTCCTATGGAGGGCGGTTTGAGAAGCCGCCGAGCGAATTGCCGGTCGAGCCGGAAGCGCGCGAATATAAGCTCACTCATGCGCTGTCGGTGCTGACGGATGCCTATCGGCGTGTGTATGAGCGACAGCTGGAGCGCGTGGAAGCCGAGCAGAACGCCGGAAGGCTGGATACGCTCATTCGCACCACACGCCATGTCAGCGTGAATGAAAAGATACTGCACGTTATGAAAAAGCTTGCACGGGAGGGACGTTGTGCGTTTTCCGGGCTGTTTGAACACGCGGAAAGCCGCAACGAGATCGTGGCGACCTTCCTTGCGGTGCTGGAGCTGATCAAGGGACGGCGCATATTGGTTGAAGATCTAAGCGAAGACGGGGAAAACTGTGAGTTGATTTTAGTCCGTGATAAAAAAGCATTGGAAGCATAAAAAACGATAAGGAGACATGAACATGGAACTGTATTTTAACGTCAGGTTTCATACCGAGGTTCCCGGAAGTGCCGGAGCCGACATCGAGCTGTGTATTCCCACCGGCGAGGTCGCTCTTCTTTTCTGGGGCGATGAAAATGGGGCGGCACTTGCTGATTATCTGCCTATCCGCCTACTTGCACTTTCGGACGGCAAGGCGAGCTATAC
>CAZAWG010000322.1:0-2045 GCA_964488785.1 uncultured Oscillospiraceae bacterium
ACGCAAGAACCGTGACTTTCAAAGGGGCTTTGTTTCTACAAGCTTACAGTAGGGTAGTATGTGGAAGCCGCATAGTGCTCGTTAGTGGGGTTTGTGCGGAACATATGTTCCGTGCTCCTAACTTCTAACTCCTAATTCCACACTCCACACTCCTAACTCTGCATCACCCTTTAGCCTGAACTATTCCGTGAAAATTGCAGCGGCGCTTTCGCCGCTGAGCGGGAAGTCCTAAAGGACGCGCGGACAGGTTTTTCGCCTATTTTCTACAGTGTGACGTTCTGTCCCTTCGGGATTGTTATCTCTTTGTCCTTCCAGATCAGCGTTCCGCCGTCTAACTCACTAAGCACCGAGACATGGCCATTGGCATAAGAAACATGGATATTTCCGCGCTCCGTCGGCACATCGCCGGAAAACTCGGTGTATTTGCCCGGATCGGGTCTTACGGTGTAGGTCTTATACGCCGGACTTGTTGCACAGACACCTAAGCAATACCGCCCCAAGAAATAGATCGGACCGCACGACCAAGCATGGCACAGCGATTTTTGATATGGATTTCCATACATGGCATAGCATTCCGGAATGCCCTTTGTCGGGTCATATTCCTCCCAAATGCTGGTCGCCCCCAGCTCTAACATTTTGCCCCAATAGGAGTCTAACATATCCTGCGCATAACGGAGCTGTCCCATGCTGCAAAGTGCCATAAGCTCATACAGCTTGAAGTAGGGAGTGGTGATGGCCGGAATGGCATCGTTTTGCAGCACATTTTTCAAAATGCGCACCTTGACCGGCTCATCCACAAAATCAAACAGAATGGCGAATATGTTGGCATGGCGCGAAATGTGGTTTTTACCGGAAGCATAGGTATCGATGAACGCCGAACGGCTATCATCCCAAAAATGAGTGAGAATGCGCTCCTTTAAGGCGTTTGCGCGTGCAAGATGAGTGTCTTTCGGCTTTCCTAACAGCGCACACAGCTTTGCCATGCAGTTTTCGGTGTGCCAGAGGAGAATCTGCTCGGCGCACAAGGGACCACTCTTGTCGATATCCGACCAGTCGATGAAGATCCAGTCGCCCGGACGCGCGAGCATAAAGCCGGTTTCGTTATCCAGACGTGTATGCATGAAATCGTACAGCGCCATAACTCTGTCCCACATGAATTCCACAAATTCCTTATCGCCAAAGGAATGGTAGTATTCCCATACGCTGATGAGCATATACAGTGTGTAATCGTTAATGGTATTGACGTGGTGAACAGGCGGCTCTTTAGGGATGAGTGCCTGAATGGTGCGTTTGCAGATGGCGCGGTCGGCAAAGAGATAATCGCTTATCATAAACGATTGTCTGGCATCGCCGCCCCAGACCCACCGGTCTCTCTTGATCCCGTCCAAGAAAAACTCACGCGAGCAGAGATGGAACGTATACGCGCAGGTGTTCCATATCTTTTCCACGACCGGTTCATTGCATCGGAAGGAGCCTTTTTCGCAAAGCGGCAGATATTCGTATAATGCGTGTATCGCTATTTTCTCTACTGCCTTGCCACGAAGGTGTATATAGCGGAATGCACGGGGGACAAGTGTAGCTTCCGATTGACCGGTCAGCGTTTCCCAGATACAACAGGTCGTCATGTCGGCCAGTGCCTCTTCGCGGCTTTCGCCATAGAATACGCCGGTCCTTTCATCGGCATTTAATCCGGACAGCACGACCTTGGCAAAGGTTTCTTTTCCGAAATCGTACAATATGCCATCCTCACAAGCGGTAGCCGACACCGGGTCGATACGCTCATAGGCGAAGGGGAACACCGCCGGGTCATCGGTAGCACTTGTATAAGCCGGCTCACAGCCGACCGGCACATAATGTCCCTCCATGCGCGAGGTGCGGAAGCTTTCGTCTGTCACTAAAAGCGGACTGTCGATGAAAATGCTGGGAAGCGCTCCCTCTGTACCGACATGAACGCGAAGAGTATGCTTGCCGGGACCAAAGAAGATATCCGTATCGGTGGCATAATAAAGTCCATCAAAGGTCACCATAGCGGTTCCGTGTACCAA
>CAZAWG010000323.1:0-2025 GCA_964488785.1 uncultured Oscillospiraceae bacterium
TCCGCCTCCGGTAATCGGCGATGCCCGGTGAAAAAGCATGCACGATATAGACCATCCGCCGGAAGCTCAGAGACTTCCGGTTCCCTGTCATTTTCATAAAAAGGCTCGCTGGCGGTGTCGTCAAGAAGGGATAGCTGGTGCATAATATACTCCTTTTTCGCTACAAAAGCGCGGCGGGCGGCAGATCAGAGGCTGCTGAGACAGGAAGAAGCATTGAGCTGATTAAGAAACGGTATCCACCTTTAACAGGTTGGTCGTGCCGGGGGTATTTAGCGGAAGTCCGCCGGTGATAACCACCGTATCTCCCTTGGATACGATATCGGTCTGCTTGGCGCAGTCCACAGCGTGTAAAAACAGACGTTCTTCGTTGTCCTGATTGAGTGCAAGCACCGGGAATACGCCCCAAGACAGGGAAAGCTGATGGAAGGTCTTGATCTCCGGGGTTGCCGCCACAATGGCCTCGACCGGACGAAATTTCGACACACGTCTGGCTGTCTCGCCGGATTTTGTGACCGCAACAATAGCCTTGGCATCCAAATCGCGCGCCGTGGTGCAGGCGGCATCACAAATGGCGTTGGTCTTGTCCTTGGTGTCCATCACATACGGACCATCGTCCTGCATATTCATGTCAAAATAGTCGGTCTCCGCCTGGTTGACGATACGAGCCATGACCTTGACCACAAGATCGGGATGGTCGCCCATGGCGGTTTCACCGGACAGCATGACCGCACTTGTCCCATCAAAAACCGCATTGGCCACGTCGGTGATCTCCGCACGGGTCGGCGTGTTGTTGTGGATCATGGATTCCAGCATCTGTGTGGCGGTGATGACCATTTTCCCGGCCTTATAGCAGCGCTTGATAAATTTCTTCTGAATGCCGGGCAAACGCTCATATTCGACCTCAACGCCCATATCGCCACGAGCGACCATGATACCATCGGAATAGGCAAGAATATCATCAAAGTTGTTGATACCCTCAATGTTTTCGATCTTGGAAATGATCTTGATGGAATGACCGCCGTGATAATCGAGAAATTTGCGCAGATCGATCACATCCTGCTTGCAGCGGACAAACGAGGCGGCAACGAAATCCACATCGTTCTCAATGCCGAAAACAAGGTCGGACTTGTCCTGTTCGCTTAAATACGGCATATCCAAATGCGCATAGGGAATGTTGACACCCTTACGGCTGCTGATCTCACCGCCAACAACGACCTTGCAGATGATATCAGTCTGGGTGGTGGAAAGCACCTCAAGGCACAGCCGTCCATCATCGATGAGCACACGGTTGCCCGGAGCAAGCTCGCCCGGCAGATTTTTGTAGGTAATGGAAACACGTCCGGCGTCCCCTTCGACCTCCTCGGTGGTCAAAACAAAGGTTTCGTTTTCGACTAAAATCGGCTTTATATTATCCTTAAAGGTCTTAATGCGGATCTCCGGGCCCTTGGTGTCCAACATCAGCGCAATGGGCTGCTCGGACGCCTTGCGCGCCTCCTTAAAGGTATCGATTACCTTTTGATGACTTTCATGCGTGCCATGCGAAAAGTTGAGACGTGCGACATTCATGCCGCATTGGATCAGCTTTTTGAGCATCTGTGGATTGTCGCTGGAGGGACCTAAGGTGCATACGATTTTTGTTCTTCTCATTTGGTATCTTCTTTCTGTGGAATTGAGTTCAAAAGGGGAAATTTGCTTGTTTTTCTTTAATTATGCCGCGAATACGGCTCCGTGGCTTCTCCACCGCCGCTCATGATCGCGCCGCGGTTGGCACCGCTGACAAGCTTCGCATAACGCGCAAGCCATCCGCTCTTGATGTTCGGCTCCGGCTTGACGTAACGCGCTCCGCGCTCGGCAAGCACCTCATCCGACACCTTTACATTGATCGATGCCGCCGGAATATCGATCTCGATCAGATCGCCTTCTTCGATCAAACCGATCTCACCGCCAGCCGCCGCTTCCGGGCAAACGTGCCCGATCGAGGCACCACGGCTTGCACCCGAAAAACGTCCATCCGTGATCAGTGCG
>CAZAWG010000324.1:0-2020 GCA_964488785.1 uncultured Oscillospiraceae bacterium
GCAATACAGGCATCAAAGTCCACAAGCTCCGCGATCTCCGGAACGGCGGCACGGGCACACTGCATGGCAGCTGCACGGGCGATCTTCTGCCAGCGCTCCCGCTTTTTTTCAAACGATCTCGCATCCGGACGGGAAACACACCGCTCCGATAGCACCGGCACGATGCGGCTCACACCTAACTCGACCGCCTTCTGCACCACCGAGTCGAATTTATCGCCCTTGACCAACGCTTGATACAGGGTCACCTCTACATCCGGCTCGCTGTCCGAGGGTGTCTTTTCCAGCACCTCAAAGGTCACACCTTCGCTGTCGATGGCGCGAATGATGCATTTATATTCGTAATTGCAGGTATCACACAGGGTATATTCCTCGCCAGGACGTGCCCGGAGCGAATAGGAGATATGCCGTGCATCCTCGCCGGCTAACGTGATATACGCCCCTGCCTCTACCTCGCGCGGCTCTATAAAGAAGCGTGGCACAGTGTCACCACCGCCCAATCCTCACTTTCGGTAAATTCCTTTACCGCAAAGCCATTCTTTTTCAGCGCCTCTATGACCTCGCCGCTTCTCTCGGCAATAATACCGGATACGATGAGCGTTCCGTCGGCAGCTAAAAACCGCTTGAACGAGGGTGCCATCCAGATGATGACGTCTGCCACGATATTTGCAGCGATCAGGTCATACGGCTGTGCGCCGACCGTCGCGCAAAGTGCTGCATCCTTTAGGATATCACCGGCATACACCTGATAGCGGCTTTCGTCAATGTGATTGACCGCATAGTTTTCCTTCGCGATACGTGCGCTGTTTTCATCAATGTCCACCGCCGTAACACGCCCCATACCGAGCTTTATGGCGCCAATGCCCAAAATGCCGCTTCCACAGCCCATATCGAGCATATTTAATGAACCGGGGCTTTGGAGCGAAGCAAGCGTAGAGTCGATCTTTTCCAAGCACAGACGTGTAGTGGTGTGCGAACCCGTTCCAAATGAGGAGGAGGGGTCGATCTCCAACACCGTTCGTCCCTCATCGGTCTCTAACGTCTCCCAGGTCGGCTTGATCATGAGACGCGCGCCAACCGGAAACGGCTTGAAATACTGCTTCCAGTTGTTTTCCCAATCCTCTTCCTCCAAACGCGTGTCAGCTTCCACCGCAAGCGTTCCAAAGGCATTCTCTGTATCTCGTTCTTTTAGCTCGACCATAGCGCGCTTGACCGAAAGGATCGTTTCAAGCCCTTGCGAATTCTCCGGAACATAGAAGGTGACGGTCGTCTCACACTCCTTTAGCTTTAACAGCTCGTCCTCGATATAATCAAAATAAACCTCTTTATTTTCTAAGAAATTGGTAAAATCCTCGCTGTCACAGACCTCATAGCCATTGATCCCATTCAAAAGCAATAGCCCCGAAACAGGCTCAATACCGGCCGTTGTGGTGTGGATGACCGTTTTGATCCAAAGCATAAATAAACTCCCATATTCAAGGTGGTTTTAGCCCTTGCGCGCCTTTTGTGCAAAAACGACAGACTTCCAGAGCTAATTTCAGTACTTATATACTATTTTACATTTTTTTGTCGCGCGTGTCAATAAGCAAATTGCATTTTTTTATGAAATTTTGCCAAAAATTTGTTAATATTCTTATGCAAACAGCTAAATGCAAAAAACTCTTGACAAATACATATAAATGTGCTACTATATACGTGCAGACAAAATTGTGTGTGAAACAATATATTAAGATAGAGGTGCGTTTTTTATCAGTAATGCCCTTCCGGGTGCCGCATGACAAAACGGTGGGAAAGGCATGAAAGGAAAAAACGCCGAAGCGTCGGCTTGTCCCCGACAGCTGGGCGCAGAGTCAACAGCTCTGCGACTGTCACCGTTATTTCGGTGTTGAGCTATCAATATGCAGTGCCCTTTGCGTGAGAAAGCGCTTTTTTTCCGGGTTTTTGCATTTGGTAGCCGATTGATTGTACGATCGGCTTTTTTGTTTGTAAAAAACCTATATTCAAAAGGAGCAGCATACGTATG
>CAZAWG010000325.1:0-2015 GCA_964488785.1 uncultured Oscillospiraceae bacterium
TCGGCAACCAGCTTGAATGTGAATTTGGCGGAAACAGATGCTTCGGCATTGCCGCGAATATGGATTTTATTCTGATCTGCACCTATGAAGCAAATGGTGAAGAGCCGGAGCTTGTGATATATAAAAAACGTTAGACTCTGTTGGTGGAGACCATATACTGAGGGGCGGTATCATTACCGGTTCGCAGGGATTACGATTACGACCTTTTGGGGTATCGTGGAAACCAAAGGCACGATCAAGGGCGAAACCATTGATCCTATATTTACCAACAACGATGTGGTCGTATTTGAAGATAAACGTGCCTATACGGAAAGCAAGAGCTTTATCATCGGAACAGGCATGGGCTGCGTGCAGGCAATGTCATAAACGACCTAAAGGTCATTTCGCTTACATCAAGCATATACAGAAAGAGCTTTTCGGAGTTAGGACTCGGTACAACGGAAGTTGACTGCATAAAAGCCTTTATATGGACGGATATGGAAGCTTTTGCTCCTTTATGTGTGGCGCAGAAAGCAGTCTTAATGAAATGATCTGACTTTTGAGGATTCGAAAAAACAAAAAAGAGTGATCGTAAAAATGCACAAGTCTGGTACAAGCGGACTTCGAGCAGATACGGTCACTCTTTTTTTATGAAAGGTATTATGCACCGGAAACAAATGCTATGCTTCTGTAATTGCGATCTTGATCACACCGTCCAGATGGTTTTCAAAGATACGATAGGCTTCTTCAATATCCGCAAGGCGGTATCGATGGGTGATCAAGGGTGTGGTGTCGAGCTTGCCCTGTTCGATGAGAGCTAAAAGCTCTGCACAGTCGCAGCCATCCACGCCGCCGGTCTTGAAGGTCAGATTCTTGCCGTACATATCAGGCAGAGGAAGCAGCTGAGCTTCGTCATAAAGAGCAACCACCGTCACGATCGCGTTTGGGCGGGCACATTTCCATGCAAGCGGGAAGGTATCCTTTGCGCCGGCGACCTCTAACACCACATCTGCGCCGCCGTGGTCTGAATGGGCACGAACAAAAGCTTCGCATTCCTCCGGCCGGCAGAGCAGCACTTCCGGATAATGCTCCTTGACAAACTGCACTCTTTCCGGAGCTTTTTCGCAGACAATGATCCGTTTGGGCCGTTTTAGCATGACACATAGCAGCGTACAAATGCCGGTTGGTCCGGCACCGATAATGAGGACGGTATCTTCATGTGTGATCTCGGAGATACGGGTTGCCCAAAAGCCGGTTGCAAGAACATCGCCTACAAGCAAAGCCTGTTCGTCAGTCACGTTGTCAGGAATTCTGTTTAAGCCCTGATCGGCATACGGCACGCGGACAAACTCAGCTTGCCCACCGTCTATGCGACAGCCCAAAGCCCAGCCGCCGTTTTTATCCGTACAATTGTTGACATAGCCGTGCTTGCAGAAAAAGCATTTGCCGCAAAAGGTTTCCACATTTACTGTCACCCGGTCGCCGGGTTTGAAATTTGTCACCTTTGCTCCCACTTCTTCTACAATGCCCACCATTTCATGACCAACGGTAATGCCGGGAACAGCTCTTGGTACGGCGCCATGCTTGATGTGCAGATCGCTGGTGCAGATAGAGCTAAGTGTCACACGGACGACGGCATCTCGCGGTTCGAGTAACTCCGGCTTCGGTTTGTCTGTCAGGGCGAACCGGCCATGTTCGATATAGGTCAATGCTTTCATTTCGTTTTCTATCCTTTCGAGTGCTATTGGGGGGGAACGGAGCGGTTCTGCTCCTGATAGGGAGGCTCATATCTATATCTTACCACGCAAGCTGCTGTGTGTCAATAGAAACGCGAAGCATTGTTCGCAGGCGAAAGGTGGTTTTATAGGCGATGTTCTGCATAAGGTGGCCTGTTTTATTATCTGTGAACGCTCTTTCCGGAGCTTTCCAATTATTTCTTTACATAAAAATTCCCTTGCGGCAAACAATAGCTCTGTAATACAGCTACAAAGGAGTTTTTATATATGAAAGCAACTGGAATCGTGAGACGTATCGAC
>CAZAWG010000326.1:0-1072 GCA_964488785.1 uncultured Oscillospiraceae bacterium
TAGCACGGTCAATTCAGTAAGCTCCGAGGCACCCTCTAAAATGTCGGTCAATTCTTCATCGACCGAAGGGGTTCCCGATTTATCGTCCTGACCGAACAAAGCTCCCGGCAATTCCAACAGACCAATATGGGAAAGACCTGCCACAATAAACACAAGCACAGCTGCCACAAGCAGTATGCTCAAAGCAGACCACAGATAATTCTTCGCTTTCTCGTTCATTCAGCATTCCCTCCCCGGTCGTTTTCGACCAACGATTATTTCTGCTCCGAAGTCTGCGAATCGGCTAAGATCTTGGCTTCCTGGCTTTCGGAAATGTCCTTACGCTCAAAGGAAAAATGAAGGTTTCCATATAAAATGAGTATAGCAGCAAGGGCGACGACCAATGCCTTGATCGTCCAGCCAAACGAGAATAAGATCGCCGCAACACCTAACATTCCGCTGACCGCATACAGGATCATGACCGCGTGCTTCTGATCAAAGCCCTTGTCGATGAGCTTGTGGTGCAAATGCCCACGATCGGCATGGAACGGGCTTTTGCCCGTTAAAATGCGGCGCAGGAAGGCAAAGGTCGTGTCCGCAAGCGGAAGCGCGAAAATTAAGATCGGCACCCAGAAGGATACCATGCCATTGAGCTTGAAGCAGCCCTGGATAGACAGCACGGCTAATGTATAGCCCAAAAACAGCGCCCCTGTGTCACCCATAAAAATGCGTGCCGGGTTGAAGTTGAAGGGCAAAAAGCCCATGCAGGCACCCACTAAAATGGCGATCATGCAAATAACATTGACATCCGTGTCCGTGCGTAAAAGCGTGAACAGCAGCGTTGCCGCCGATATGGTGGACACGCCGCAGGATAGCCCATCCAAGCCATCGATAAGATTCACCGCATTGGTGATAGCCGTGATCCAGATGACCGTCACGACCGGTGCAAGAATGCCGAATTCGATATCATGACCAAATAAATTGATCTGCTCGATGGTGATGCCTCCGCAGACCGCCACGACCGAAGCCACGATCTGCAAAAACAGCTTGACAAACGCATTCATATCGTATTTGTCATCGATGATACCGGCTG
>CAZAWG010000326.1:1082-2011 GCA_964488785.1 uncultured Oscillospiraceae bacterium
CCGGCTGTCACTATGATCACATTGCCCATGAGCATGGTCACAGTCGGAACAGTCGGCTTGCAGAAAATAAGCACCGTCACAGTGAAGGCTAAAAAGATAGCCACGCCGCCCATAAGCGGCATTTCCTTTTTGTGCATACGGCGGTTATCCTTAGGGATATCCGTAACACCTAATTTAAAGGCCAACGTCCGCACGACCGGCGTGCTGGTGACCGAAATGAAAAAGGCGCAGATAACTGCTAACAGAATGCCGTAAACCGTGTCATACACGGAGCCGTACATTTCAAACATGAAACAAGTTCCTTTCCTTGGCGTTTGGTATTTTACCGTGCGGTAAAGCCAACCTTTTTGTATACCTTACGCATTGTTTTTGCTGCAAAATAGGCCGCTTTTTCCGCGCCTTCCTTCATAAGTCCCTCTAAATATGCCTTATCTGCAATCAAACGGGCATATTCGGTTCTCACGCTCTCCAAGCCGTCCGCGCAAGCTTCGCCGACAGCCGCCTTGAAATCGCCATAGCCCTTGCCCTCAAATTCGCGCTCGATCTCGTCAAAGCTCTTGCCCGAAAAGATGGAATAGATGCTCATCAGATTGTTGATGCCGTCCTTGCCCGGTGCATAGCGAACCACACTGTCCGAATCGGTCACAGCACGCTTGATCTTGCGGATGGTATCATCGCGACTTTCGATGATGGCAACATAGGAAGCCGGATTCGGGTCGGATTTGCTCATCTTTTTGGTCGGATCGGTCAATGAATTGATCTTCATGCCGGTTTTGGGGATATACGGCTCCGGAAGCGTGAACACATCGCCGTAAATACCATTGAAGCGGCCGGCAATGTCGCGTGTCAGCTCCACGTGCTGCTTCTGGTCGATGCCGACCGGAACAAGATCGGTCTGGTACAGCAGGATATCCGCCGCCATGAGTACC
>CAZAWG010000327.1:0-2010 GCA_964488785.1 uncultured Oscillospiraceae bacterium
CATGGCGGACAAAGGACACGCGGACGCATATCTCGTCTTTTCGTCTGAACTATTCCGTGAAATTTGCAGCGCGGTTGCCGCGCCCGTGAAAATTGCAGCGCGGTTGCCGCGCCCGTGAAATTTGCAGCGCGGTTGCCGCGCCCGTGAAATTTGCAGCGCGGTTGCCGCGCCCATGATAATTGCAGCGCGGTTGCCGCGCAAAGGAGAATTCTATGCTCATACCCTATTTTCAAAAATTGACCTTACTCGATTTTCCAGGCCATACCGCCACCACCGTATTCACCGATGGCTGTAACCTACGTTGTCCTTTTTGCCATAATGCGTCGTTAGTCGAGCGGCATCCCGAGGAATACATCGACCCGGAGGAATTCTTCCGCTTTCTGGAGAAACGTACCGGTCTGTTAGATGGCATTTGTATCACCGGCGGCGAACCGTTATTGCAAAAAGACCTTCCCGATTTTATCCGGCGTGTACGTTCCTACGGCTTTGCCGTCAAGTTAGATACCAACGGTACCTTTCCGGAAAGATTAGAAGAGCTTCTTCGAGAGGGTCTTATCGATCACGTTGCCATGGATATCAAAAATTGCCTGGGCAAATATCCTCTCACTGCCGGAACAGATGAGAATAAAGCAGATGAACTCAATGCTACAATAAGACGTTCCATCGAACTCATCGCCCACCTTGCCCCGGACTATGAATTCCGTACTACTGTGGTAGACGAGCTTCATTCCCCCGAGGATGTGGAAAGTATTGCCGAAATGCTTTCGCATAGTGCTTCGCCGGAAGCCAAATACTATATACAGTGCTTCAAGGATTCCGGCGATATCCTGTGTCCCGGTCTTTCTGCACCCGACAAAAGCACGCTGGAAGAAATGTTAGTTGCGGCAAGGCGCTATTTAAAGAACGCCGCGCTTCGCGGTGTGTAACACAAGATATTGTGTTCAACTAAAAATATTTCCCAAAATATTGTATTTTTCTCTTGACAAACGCAAGGACTTGTGGTATAGTATTACCGTCATCAAAAATTGAGCATGAAAGGAAGGCATATATCCCCATGTATCAGGTCATTAAACGTGACGGTAAGATCGTCGATTTCAATCTGGAAAAAATTTCTCAGGCAATTTCGCTTGCCTTTGAAGCCTGCGAAACAAATTTCGTTCCGCAGATCATCGATTTTTTAGCCCTCAAGGTCACAGCCGACTTTGAACCCAAGATCAAAGAAAACCTTATTCAGGTCGAGGACATACAGGACAGCGTAGAAGCCGTCTTAGTCCAGGGCGGCTATGCTGAGGTAGCAAAGGCTTACATTTTATATCGCCGTCAGCGCGAAAAGCTGCGCAATGTCAAATCCACCATTTTAGACTACAAGGAATTGGTGGACAGCTATGTCAAGAGCATCGACTGGCGTGTCAAGGAAAACTCCACTGTCACCTATTCGGTCGGCGGTCTGATTTTAAGCAACTCCGGTGCGATCACGGCCAACTACTGGCTCAGCGAGATTTATGACGATGAGATCGCCAATGCACACAAGAATGCCGATCTTCATCTGCACGATCTGTCCATGTTAACCGGCTATTGCGCCGGCTGGTCGCTCAAGCAGCTCATCAAGGAAGGTCTTGGCGGTGTAACCGGTAAGATCACCTCCGCTCCGGCAAGCCACCTTGCAACGCTCTGCAACCAGATGGTCAATTTCCTTGGTATCATGCAGAACGAATGGGCGGGCGCACAGGCATTTTCTTCTTTTGACACCTACCTTGCTCCGTTTGTCAAGGTCGATGCATTAAGCTACGATCAGGTCAAAAAGTGCCTCGAATCCTTTATTTTCGGTGTGAATACGCCTTCGCGCTGGGGCACACAGGCACCCTTCTCCAACATCACGCTCGACTGGACGGTTCCGGCAGACCTTGCCGAGCAAAAGGCGATCGTGGGCGGCAAGGAGCGCGATTTCACCTATGGCGACTGTAAAGAAGAAATGGACATGGTCAACAAGGCCTTCATCGAGATCATGAT
>CAZAWG010000328.1:0-1994 GCA_964488785.1 uncultured Oscillospiraceae bacterium
ATACAAGCTATCTTATCCGTATCGAAAAAGCGGACGTTTAAGCTTTTCCAAAATCAATTCATGCGCAACGACACAAAAGCGGTTTTGTGTCGTTGCGTTTTTTTCGTAAAGCTGGTATAATAAGCTTATCCAAGAAAAATGTTAACCTACAGGAGGAACAAATCATGAACACAGATAAGCTCTATGCCGAGCGTTTAGCCGAGGAATATGCCCCCAAAGAGGACTCTAAGATCATCGCTTTGCGCAAATTGGATGCTAAAGCCAAACGCCCGGCGGATATCTTCGCCTATACCTTCGGCATACTCACCTCTCTTGTGGCAGGAACCGGTATGTGTCTTTCCATGCGTGTCATCGGAAGCGGACAGCTTATGTTCGTGCTTGGCATTGCAATCGGCGTTCTGGGCTTTGCCGGTATGGGGGTCAACTATGCGCTGTATAAGCGTCTTTTGAACAAGGGCAAGCAGAAATATGCGTATGACATTCTCCGTTTGGCCAAAGAGATCAGTGAAGAATAAGAGAACATCCGGCGGCACAGGGGCGATGAATAAGAACGAAAGCAAATATTACCAGACCGCCGTCAAAATGGATAAAGCCTTTTTGGAGCTGCTCGACCACAGGGAATTTGCCTACATCACAGTCAAGGAGATCTGCAAGACCGCCGGGGTCAACCGTTCCACCTTTTATCTGCATTATGAAACGACTGCCGATCTGTTAGCAGAGAGCGTGGAGTATATGCAAGAGCAGTTCTTTTCCTATATGGACAAGGATGCTTCCAAATTTGTAGAAGGCATTCAAAGCAGCTCCGCCGATGAGCTGTATCTGATCACACCGGACTATTTAGAGCCGTTTTTACTCTTTATCCAAGAGAACAGGCGGTTGTTTGCGACTGCGCTCAAAAACTCCAAAGCCCTTCGGTTAGACACCATTTACGAGAGGATGTTTCGGTTTGTGTTTTCACCTATCTTAGAGCGATATCGCGTGCCGGAACAGGATCGACCGTTCATCATGTCGTTTTATATTCATGGACTGATGGCTATTCTTGAAAATTGGATACGTACGGACTGTGCCGAAGCGCCGGAATATATCATTCACTTGATGCGGCAATGTATTCCAAAGACCGACCACACAAAAGAATAAAAACGACCGTCCCTCAACACGCAAGGGGCGGTCATTTCTTCACGGACACTTTACAAAAGCGCCTCCATGGCTTTTTCATCTTCCTCTGTGACAGCGCGTATCGCCTGACAGGGTACACCATAAGCGACCACGCCTGCCGGAATGTCGTGGGTCACGACACTGCCTGCACCAATAACGGCTCCATCGCCGATGGTCACACCGGCACACACAATCACACCTGACCCTAACCACACATCGTTTCCGATGGTGATGGGCTTGGCATAGCACGGAATGAAGGTCTCGCCCTTTTCATTGACCATGCCGCGGCGCTGTCTGCCCGAAAGCGGATGCAAGGGTGTAGAGAGTGTGACATTGGGACCAGCCATAAAGTTATCGCCGATGGTCACGCCGCCATCGTCCTGTACGATGAAATTATAATTGGCAAAGAAATTCGAGCCGACCTTGGTGTGCATACCGTAATTGAACTGCACCGGTCCCTGAACGGTGACGTTTTCGCCCATGCCGCCTAACATCTCACGCAAGATCTCTGCCCGGCGCGGATCATCCTCCATAAGGCTGTTATATTCCGTGCAGAGGTTGTGTGCCTTATGCTTGACTGCTTTTAACTCGGCGCCGCGCGCATTGAACAGTTTACCTGCAAATATTTTTTCGTGTTCTGTCATGTTTTTGTCCTTTCTCCGGTCTTTTCTCTATTTAACGAATGAAATTGGTGCGCACGACCGGTTCACGCTCCGGCACAGGGATCCCGGCCTTTTTCCCAGCTTCGATACAGGCAAGAAGCCACGCCATGTTGTCGGCAAGGGTACGCATGGTCTGCAAGCCCTCTTCGTCCTTTAAGACCTCCTCGGCACAAGAGC
>CAZAWG010000329.1:0-1990 GCA_964488785.1 uncultured Oscillospiraceae bacterium
GGCTTCCGCCTTCAACGAAAAGTTAGATATCACCGGTATCATCCTCACCAAGCTGGACGGTGATACGCGCGGTGGTGCAGCGCTATCGACACGTCAGGTCACCGGAAAGCCCATCAAATTCATCGGCACCGGTGAGAAGATGGACTGCATCGAGCCGTTTTACCCCGATCGTATGGCATCCCGCATTCTGGGCATGGGAGACGTTCTGTCACTCATCGAAAAGGCAGAACAGGCATTAGATGAAAAAAAAGCGGCAGAGTTAGAAAAAAAGCTGCGCGACCAGTCCTTTACCCTGACCGATTATTTAGATCAGTTCGACCAGCTCCGCAATATGGGACCTTTAGATCAGCTACTGGGCATGATGCCCGGCGTCGATTCCAAGGCCTTAGGGGATGTTAAGATCGATGACAAACAGATCGACCGGCTGGAAGCCATCATCCTTTCTATGACACCGGAGGAACGCGACAATCCCGACATCATCGGTGCTTCGCGAAAAAAACGGATCGCTGCCGGTTCCGGAATGCGCGTGGAGGACGTCAACAAGCTGTTAAAGCAATATGATGTCACGCGCAAGATGATGAAGCAGCTGACAAGTGGAAGCATGGGCGGTTTTGGCGGCAGGATGCTTGCCAAAAAGCTATCCAAGAGCAAAAAAAACAACAAGAAGAAGCGCCGTTAACAAGCGCGGTCACAATGTATCATTCCGCTTGCAAAGCCATGAGCGAACCAAGCGATGATTATAAATATTATATTTTCGGAGGAAAAGAAAATGGCAGTTAAGATCAGATTAAAGAGAATGGGCGCAAAGAAGGCTCCCTTCTACAGAGTTGTTGTAGCAGATTCCCGTTACCCCAGAGACGGCCGCTTCATCGAAGAGGTTGGTTACTACAATCCGCTCACCGACCCGGTGACCGTGAACATTGATGCAGACAAGGCAAAGAAGTGGATCGAAAACGGCGCACAGCCGACCGAGACCGTCAAGACCCTTCTCAAGAAGAACGGTATTCTTTAAGATCATTCGTGCGCAGGCTATTCGCCTGTATACGACCGGGTAGGAGGTCTTTATCATATGAGACAGGTTCTGACAGATCTTGCCAAATCCATCGTCAACAAGCCGGAATGCGTTGTTGTAACTGAGCGTTGCGACGGCGACACGGTCTATTTGAAGCTGATGGTGGATGAATCCGACCTCGGCAAGGTGATCGGAAAACAGGGCAGGATCGCCAAGGCAGTGCGCACGATCGTTCGTGCCGTTGCCAATCGCGAGAACAAGCGTGTGATCGTGGATATTCTCGAAAATGGCGAGGAAGCATAAACATTCCGATCTGCAAAGCTTTGAATACACGATCAAAGGGGCTGTTGTGTAAAACAACAGTCCCTTGTGTTTTATTTATCGCAAGAAAAATAAAAAAAGGAACTGCAACGAATGCTACAGTTCCTTTTGCAAATATTCTCTTATAAAGCTTACTTAACTTCGACGGTAGCGCCGGCAGCGGTGAGCTTAGCCTTGAGGTCTTCAGCCTCTTCCTTGGAAACGCCTTCCTTGAGGGCCTTGGGAGCGCCTTCAACGAGGTCCTTAGCTTCCTTCAGACCAAGGCCGGTGATCTCACGAACAACCTTGATAACGCCGAGCTTGCTGTCGCCGGCGGAAGCGAGAATAACGTTGAATTCGGTCTGCTCTTCAGCAGCAGCGCCAGCTGCAGGAGCGGCAGCGCCAGCAACAGCTACAGGAGCTGCGGATACGCCGAATTCTTCCTCGAGAGCCTTTACGAGGTCTGCGAGTTCGAGTATAGTAAGGGTCTTGATTTCTTCAAGAATCTGCATAGACTTTTCAGATGCCATTTTGAGTTACCTCCATATTCTTCAAATAAAAATAACAGATATTTACGCTGTCTGTACAGCATTCAGCCAAAATAAGCTTATTCGGCTGCTTCTGCTCCGCCTTCCTTGTCGATCTTTGCCTGAAGTACATAAGCAAGACCATACAGAG
>CAZAWG010000330.1:0-1984 GCA_964488785.1 uncultured Oscillospiraceae bacterium
CCTATGGGCGACCCGATCGAATATGTCCTGCGCGGCTATGAGCTGACCCTGCGCAAGGAGGATGCCGCCCTTATCACCGTGTCCCCGGACGAGCCAAAAGAGGTGTAAAACATGGTCTTTGCTTTGATCGGAAACCAAAACTGCGGAAAAACGACCCTTTTTAATGCCTTGACCGGCAGCAGCCAGCACGTTGGAAACTTCCCTGGCGTGACGGTCGAAAAAAAAGAGGGCGTCATCAAAAAGCATAAGGATGCGATACTTGTCGATCTGCCGGGCATTTATTCGCTGTCTCCGTATACCTCCGAAGAGGTGGTCACACGCGATTTTCTCATAAAGGAAAAGCCGGACTGCATCATCAATATTTTGGATGCCACCAATATCGAACGCAATCTCTATCTCACGCTCCAGCTCATGGAAACGGATATTCCCATGGTTTTGGCTCTCAATATGATGGACGAGGTGCGCTCCAGCGGAAATGTGATCTATATCGATAAGCTGTCCGGCGCATTGGGTCTGCCGGTTCTTCCTATTTCCGCTTCGAAAAACGAGGGCGTGGATGAGCTTGCCGAGGTCGCTGTCGCAACAGCTCGTGCCGCACACCCCACCGCCAAGCACGATTTCTGCACCGGAGATGTTCACCGTGCCATTCACTCCATTGCCCATGTCATCGAGGACCATGCCGAACGCATTGACGTTCCGGTGCGCTTTGCCGCAACAAAGCTTGTCGAGGGGGACGAGCCCATGCTTGCAGAGCTTTCCCTGTCGGACAATGAGATCGATATCATCGGCCATGTGGTGGACGAAATGGAGACGAATTTGGGCACCGACCGCGAGGCGGCGCTTGCCGATATGCGCTATTCCTACATCGAGGGACTGTGTGCCGAGGCTATCAAAAAGTCCGGCAAGCCCACACGCGAGCAGCTGCGCTCGGAAAAGATCGACCTGGTGTTGACCAACAAATATCTGGCTCTCCCCTTCTTTTTCTGCATTATGGCGCTTGTGTTCTGGCTGACCTTTGGGCTTATCGGCGGAACTCTGTCCGAATGGTTCTCTTTAGGCATCGATGCCGTCACAGGCGGCGTGGATGCGCTGTTGACGGCGGCACAGGTCGCACCGGCTCTGCATTCGTTGGTCATCGAGGGCGTGTTCAACGGTGTGGGAAGTGTGCTTTCGTTCTTGCCGACCATCGTCACACTGTTTTTCTTCCTGTCCTTATTGGAGGATACCGGCTATATGGCGCGTATCGCCTTTGTGATGGATAAGCTGTTACGCAAGCTCGGGCTTTCCGGCAAAAGCTTTGTGCCCATGCTCATCGGCTTTGGCTGCTCCGTGCCGGCAGTCATGGCAACGCGCACGCTTGCCAGCGAACGTGACCGCAAAATGACCATTCTGCTCACCCCCTTCATTTCCTGTAGTGCTAAGTTAACCATTTATGCCGTGTTCACCAAGGTCTTTTTCCCGGAGCATGAGGTGCTTGTCATGTGTTCGCTGTACATCGGGGGAATGGTTGTCGGCGTACTTGCGGCAAAGCTGCTCAGCCACACCATATTCAAGGGTAAGCCCATTCCGTTCGTCATGGAGCTGCCGGCATACCGTTTTCCCTCCGCTAAAAATGTGCTTTTACATATGTGGGAAAAGGCGAAGGACTTTTTAGTCAAGGCCTTTACGGTCATTTTCTTTGCTACCATCGTGATCTGGCTGCTTCAGAATTTCAATTTCAAATTCGCCATGGTTTCCGACAGTGCCGACAGTATGCTTGCCGCACTCGGCAGATTGCTTGCGCCGCTGTTCGCACCGCTCGGCTTTGGCTCTTGGAAGCCGGTCACGGCTCTCATCACGGGTTTATCCGCCAAGGAAGCCGTTATCAGCACGTTTAAGGTGTTGATCGGCGCACCCGGGCTTCCCTTTGAGAATGCTCTGCTTGCGGAATTTCCTTCGCTTGCAAGCGTGCTTTCGTTCTTGACCTTTACGCTTCTGTATATGC
>CAZAWG010000331.1:0-1971 GCA_964488785.1 uncultured Oscillospiraceae bacterium
CCGGCTTCGCAGAAAGCGGCGAAAGCGCCGCTGCAATTTTCGCGGAATAGTTCAGTCTAAAAGGCAAAATATCTGTCCGCGTGTCCTTTGCCCGTTTTGGCGGCATAAACGCCACCACCAAAACTCAAATAGAAAGGCAAAAAGAATAAATCCGTTCCCCTTTGGAGAGCGCTGAAGCCTTCCGGCTTCATATGCATAGGCGCTGAAGCCTTCCGGCCTCGCAGAAAAATAGAAAGGAGTCCAATCGGTGTATAAGTCACTCAATTCTAAACTTGTGCTTATCTTTATCGTGTTCATGATCGCTGTCATGGCAACCGTCAGTATTTTTCTCATGAATAGCATCTATGATTACTATAACACCGATTTTGTCGATCAGCTGGAGGAAGGTCTTGATGGCTCTGCCTCCGAGCATATCATAGAAGCCCTTGCCTATGAGGATCATGCGGCAAAGATAAAAGAAGTCTTACTTGCCTATTCCGCTTCCTTTGGATTCGATAATTATCGTAATTTCTATATTTTGGATACCTCCGGACAGATCCTTGCCTCCAGTGACCTAAATGCGACCTCTATGGAGTTTACGGAAAATCTGCTTGCCGCCATGAATGGCCGTGTCGGAAAACGTCAATCCTATGGCTCCGAATTTCTGGATTATGCCGTGCGCTTCGAAAAAGGAGAAAATGCCTGTATCCTCTATATCAAGGATGACCTGACCGAAATGCAGTCCTTGTCCTTCGTGCTGTTTTCCATTATCATCAAAGCTTTGATTATTGGACTTGTGATCGCTGTGATTATGGCCTTTTTCTTAGCAAAGGCTATCACTCAGCCTATCCAAAGTATCACACGCGGTACAAGGGAGATCGCCTCCGGAAACTATTCGCGCCGCTTGTCTAATCGCTCCCACGATGAGATCGGCGCCTTGACGCGCGGCTTTAATACCATGGCACAGGTCATTGAAAATAACTTGGATGCCGTGGATGGTGAACGCGAAAAGCTAAATAATATCGTTAATTGCCTTCAGGCAGGCGTGGCAGCCTTTGATGATGCAGGCGTGGCTATGCATTTGAATCCCAGCGCCTTTAAAATGCTGTCCTTGCCGGAAGGCGAAAAACCGACCTTTAGCGAATTGACTGCTGTGCTCGGTCTGTCGCAAGTCACTATGAAGCAGTTGAAAAAAGAAAAACGTATGCATATAGCCGAGCATACACTTAGTGATATAAAAACACGTGAATTGACGGTCAGCATCGATTTTTCGGTGTTCGATTTTGAAAATGGCTCGAAAACCGGCTTTATCGTCGTGATACAGAATATCACCGAAGGAGCCTTGTTGGAAAAAAGCCGTAGAGAATTTATCGCAAATGTTTCCCATGAATTGCGTACACCCCTTACCAGCATTAAGGGCGCAACCGAAACGATCTTGGATGATGATGATATGCCGCTTTCGTTCCGACGTAGGTTTTTGGGTATCGTTCAGGGCGAAGCCGACCGTATGACACGTATCGTTAAGGATCTTCTTGTGCTGTCACGCTTGGATAACCGCCGTATGACCTGGAGCCCAGATACCTTTGATATCGCAGAAACTTTGGATAGAATGTGCTCCGCACTTCAAACCGAAGCGCATATTCATAGCCATGTGCTGGATTACCTCTGTGAGGCAATTACCCCCATGCCGCTTTATGGAGATAGGGAGCGCATAGAACAGGTGATTGCCAATGTCATAGGAAATGCGATCAAATATACGCCGGATGGCGGCCATATTGAAGTAACTTTGGAGCCCCAGGGAAGGAAAGGCCACTTTGACCGCTATGATATACGTGTTAAGGATAATGGGGTTGGTATCCCTAAAGAGGATATCGAACACTTATTTGAACGGTTTTACCGTGTTGATAAGTCGCGTTCGTTGCAGGCCGGCGGTTCAGGACTTGGTTTGTCCATCGCAAAAGAAATCATCGATGCACATAATGGTACTATCTC
>CAZAWG010000332.1:0-1956 GCA_964488785.1 uncultured Oscillospiraceae bacterium
ACACGGTGGTCAACCGGGATGGCGTTTTATACGGCTACAACACCGACTATTTCGGCTTTTCGTATCTGTTAGACTGTATCGGCATTGACCCCTGCGGCAAAAAGGCACTTGTATTAGGCACCGGCGGCACCAGCTTAACGGCGCACGCCGTATTGAAGGCTCGCCGGGCACGCGAGATCTTGACTGTCTCGCGCACAGGGACACTGAATTATGAAAACATAACGACACACGCCGATGCAGACCTTATCATCAACACAACGCCGGTGGGGATGTATCCGAACAACGGAGAATGCCCTGCCATCGAGCTGTCGCGCTTTCCTGCACTTTCCGGTGTGGTGGACGTTATCTACAATCCGCTTCGCACACGTCTTGTGTATGAAGCCTCCGGGCGCGGCATTCCGGCCGTCGGTGGGCTTGCCATGTTAGCTGCCCAAGCCGTAGCGGCGCATGAGCTGTTTTTTGACAAGCCCTTTGATGATCGTGGTGCGGTGGTCAAATCCTGCTTGAACGATTGTCTGGCGCGTGTATCCGAGCTTATCTTTGTCGGAATGCCGGGCTGTGGCAAATCGACTATAGGGGCGCTGTATGCAAAACGCATGGGTCTTCCCTTTTACGATGCGGACGAGGAATTCACCAAGACCTTTGGAAGCACGCCTGCCGAGGTCATCACCCAAAGCGGCGAAGCGACCTTCCGCGCCATGGAGACAAAGGTTCTTGAGGAGCTTACCAAGCGCGCCGGCTGTGTCATTGCCACCGGCGGCGGCGCCGTGCTTTCGCCCTATAACCGGTTTCTTCTAAAGCAGAACGCAAAGGTCATCTATCTGGAACGTCCGCTTGAGGAGCTTGCCACCGAGGGACGCCCCTTATCGGGGGATCTACCAAGGCTACAGAAGCTATATGACGTGCGCGACCCACTCTACCGGGAAGTGGCAGACGAATGTCTGACGTTAGAGCAGGCAAAGGCTGCACTCCAAACACTAAGCACCGTCAACAAGGAGGGTACGACCGAATGAAATTATTGGTGATCAACGGACCAAATCTTAATATGTTAGGCATACGCGAGCCGGATATTTATGGAAAAAACACCTATGCAGACCTTGTGAACAGGATCGAAAGCTATTGTGCGGCAAAGGGGCATACGGTGGAATGCTTTCAATCCAATCATGAGGGAGCGATCGTGGATAAGCTGCATGAAGCCTATTTTGCCGGGGTCGAGGGCATTGTCATCAATCCGGCGGCGTATACGCACACGAGCGTTGCTATCTTAGATGCTCTCAAATGTATCCAAATTCCCACGGTCGAGGTTCATATTTCGGATATTGCCGAAAGAGAGGAATTCCGGCATCATTCCTTTGTTTCCGCTGCCTGCATTCAAACCATCAAGGGCTTAGGGTTTGACGGATATATGGAGGCCATTCGCGCTTTAGAGAGCTTCACACAAAATCCATATTAAAAAATCTCTCTCTATTACCGTTTTTTTCTTAAAAACCACTTGACAAAACCAAAAGACTGTGCTATAATTCAATCAACCTACAAGGTTGGTAGGTTGATTGAATTTTCATTTTCAAATAAAGGGGTCTTTCGTATGCAGAACATTTACACCAGTGTTGATCAGTTGATCGGAAAAACACCGCTTCTTGAGCTGACACATATCGAAAAGGAGCTTGGCTTAAAGGCAAAGCTGCTTGCCAAGCTTGAATATCTCAATCCGGCCGGGTCGGTCAAGGATCGTGTGGCAAAAAGCATGATCGATGAAGCCGAAAAGGCGGGAAAATTAGTGCCCGGTTCAGTCATTATCGAGCCGACCTCCGGCAATACCGGCATTGGTCTTGCTTCGGTAGCGGCGGCGCGTGGATATCGGCTCATCATCGTTATGCCGGACACCATGTCGGTCGAACGCCGTCAGATCATGAAAGCCTATGGCGCGGAGCTTGTTTTATCGGAGGGTGCAAAGGG
>CAZAWG010000333.1:0-1949 GCA_964488785.1 uncultured Oscillospiraceae bacterium
GTCAATCAGAAACGCCTGATCATCTTCCGCGATTCCTTCGGCAGCAACATCGCCCCCCTTCTCATTGATGCCTATTCCGAGATCACCTTAGTCGATCTTCGCTATATGGCAAGCTCCTTACTTCCGAAATTCGTTGACTTCACCGATGCGCAGGTCCTGTTCCTTCTCAGCGATGCCGTTGTCAACAACAGTACCCTCTTAAAATAGCGTTTCCTTTCTTTCCTTAACCGCACCGACATTTCGTTTTTCGCTAAACGGAATGTCGGTGTTTTTGTTCGGAATGTAGCAAAATGCACCATGGGATAAGGACATTTTGTAAACAATGCCAAATATCGTTTGCTTTTTCCGGAAAAATATGCTATAATAAAGATAGTTAAAAATCATATTGATTGTGTGCCTGCGGGTAGAAAGGAAAGGATATAACAATGTTTGCGGTAAATGATACGGTTTTTTACGGAGTGCATGGCGTATGCACGGTTTCTGAGATCTCAAAGAGAGAATTTTGTGGAGCCGTAAGCGATTATTATACCTTGAAGCCTGTCTACTCCGACCGCTCAACGGTCTATGTGCCGGTGAGCAAGGACGGTGAGAACGAAAAACTTCGCCGGGTGCTTTCGGAAGAGGAAGTGTACGCTATGATACGGGACCTGCCCACCAGCAAAAACGTGTGGGTCGAAAACGATGCCCTGCGCAAGACCACCTATTCCGGCATTCTAAAAAGCGGCTCACCTGCGGCACTTGCTTCGCTTATCAAAACTCTGTATGAGAAGCAGCAGTCACTGGAAATGCAAAACAAAAAAATGCACGCCTCCGACAAACGTACCCTGTCCGAGGCGGAAAAAATGCTACATGAGGAGATCGCCTATGTCATGCATTGGGAGCGTGACCGTGTCGTTTCCTTTATATCCGAACATATAAACAAAGCTAAATAAGAACAAAAAGGAGCGCTTCTATGATATCTGCTTTTCAAAATGCCCAGTGGATCATGGCAAATGTGCCGGATGCCGAAAAGGAGCATCAGTTTTATCTATATAAGGACACCTTTTCTTTGTCCGATACAACAAATATCACGCTTCATATCAGCGTTTTTTCGCAATATGCCGTTTGGATCAATGGCGTTTTTGCCTCTGCCGGCATTTTTGAGGATTACGATTTTCACCCGGTGTATGATTCGCTGGATATCTCTTCTCTTTGCCATCCCGGCGAAAACGAGCTTTTGATCGGACAATACGTCTGCGGTGCGAATTTCTCGACCCGTTCCAAGGGAACGCCCGGTGTCATCTATGCGCTGTGTCAAAACGAGGATCTCATCGCTGTCAGCCGTGCCGAGGTTCTGTCCGCACATGATCCGCGCTATCTTGATACACATGAGCGGCTCAGCTATCAATTAGGCTTCAATGCCGAATTTGATGCACGTGTGCCCTTCCCGGCACTTGCCCCAAGCGTCCCCGTGGAAAAGCCACTTCCCGCGCCCCGTCCCATCGAAAAGCTGACGATCGGAGAAACACTTTGCGCCGAACGGCTCACGGCCGGTCTGTTTCGTGAAAACGACCCGGCGCTTCCCAAGGCAGAGCGTATGCAGACCGCCTTTTTAGCACATATTCCACCGGTCTGCAACCATAAGACCGCCCACATTCCGGAGGGGCATACCGCCGATGGAATGTATTTTCTGTATGACCTCGGCGGCGAAACGACCGGTTATCTTTCCTTTTCGGTCACCGTGCCGGAGGACACCGAGATACTTGTCGGCTAT
The DNA here is from genome assembly GCA_964488785.1 of uncultured Oscillospiraceae bacterium. GTDB lineage: Bacteria > Bacillota > Clostridia > Oscillospirales > CAG-382 > UMGS882. The sequence goes on from CAZAWG010000333.1 coordinate 1,754, forward strand.
GGCGAACATATTCGCCAGCTGCGCGTGAGCAGCCATATCGCTTCGCGCAATTTCTGCTTCCGGTTTGTGGCGAAAAAAGGGGAAAATACCTTTTTCTACCCTTTTCAGCGCATTGGCGCGCGCTATCTGCAAATCCATGTGTACGGTAAAGAGGCTCTGTTGGAGCGTGTCGGTGTTCGCCCGACCATGTATCCGC
>CAZAWG010000334.1:0-1933 GCA_964488785.1 uncultured Oscillospiraceae bacterium
ATGGTATACCGGTCTACAAAAATGGCGGTGCATTCCGCCTGTGCGTGTCCGCGCTCGGTCAAGTCGGAATTGTATTGACCATGAAATTCGCCCTTTGCGTTTCCCTCGCTTTCGCCATGGCGGACGATGATAAAATGTGTCATAAATGCTCCTTATATGCTCATAAAATGGACTTCATCGCAACCGTGATCTTGAATTCCTTTTCCTCGGCTCCGGCGGCAAGCATGGCCTGTACGCTTGTGTCATACGCCAGTCGCGGCGTGTTGTTTTCCTCCGACAAATGCGCAAGGATCGCCTTTTTCGTTCCATTGGCGAACAGAAACGGCAAAAAGGCGGCACACGCATCGTTGGACAGATGTCCGCCCTCCGATTCAATGCGCTTTTTGAGATAGTACGGATAGGGGCCGTTGTGCAGCATTTTCACATCGTAATTGCTTTCGAACACGACCGTTTCACAGCCGACAAGGCCTGCCGCAATGCCGCGCGTGACGTAGCCCATGTCGGTCGAAACACCCACAGAGCGACCATCGGGAAAGGTGAACCGGTATCCCACACTGCCGCAGGCATCGTGAGGCGTTTTGAAAATATCGGCATGAATACAGCCGACATCGACAGCTTCGCCCGCCCCCTTGAACGTCACATACGGCGACAGCGCGGCTTTGAGTGTGGACTTATCGATCCCACGATAGGAGCCTTCACACATATATACCGGTATACCAAACCTTTTGGATATCGTTTCCAAGCCCTTGATATGGTCGTGATGCTCATGGGTAACGAAGATCGCATGAATGCGTGAAAGCTCGGTGTCAAAGGTCTGCAAAGCCGTTTGAAGTGCCTTGCAGGAAACGCCGGCATCCACTAAAATTTCAGTATCCTCGGCGCGTATGTAGGTAGCGTTTCCGGAGGAGCCGGAAAACAGGGGCATGAGCTTATACATAATGTGGGTTCCTTATCTATAATTGGTTATTTGACGAAAAACAGAAGATAGACCGTATCCACCAATACCGTGAGCAAAAACGGAAGCAGTGCCAAGACCACGTATTTCACGTGTTTTTTGCGCTTATAATAGGCACCTTCGGCGCGAATGGGGTCAAGTGTTCGTTCTTTTGTATACCGGTACTCATTTTGCTTATCCAAAAACAGAGCGGTACACAAAAGAATCGTGGAAACGATCCAATATAAATGGAAAATAGGCTCAAAACGATATTTTGCGGCGGCAATATAAATGCCAGCCGCAAGCCCGGTCGCAAGAATGAGTATGAGTAAGATCTTCCCTTTTCCAATACGTCCGGCACGCTCCGGAGCAGAGGGTGGCTCCGGAGCGCGTTTTACGCTTGCGCGGTATCGCTTACTCATGCGTCAAGCGCATCCAGTGCTACTGCACCATACGGACGAACTGATAATACATACACATTGCCCTTGCCGAACACGGCCTCCTGGGTGGCAATGAAGGCAGGAACGCACGCTTTTGGCACAAAAGCCTGAATGGTTCCGGCAAAGCCGCCGCCGTGTACACGGTAGGCACTGCCGGCAACGCCGTCCAACACCTCAGCGGCAAGCGCCAACGCCACGGTAAGTCCCTGCTCGTTGACGTTTTTCACGGTGAACACGTTCTGAAGCATTGTCGCCGAAGAACGACCCGAGGCGCGAACGCCGGCAAGGAAGCCCTCCAGGTCGCCCTTTTCGAGTGCATCACGCTGTGCCGCTACACGTGCGTTTTCATTGAAGAAATGCAGCGCACGCAGAAGCGCACGGTCGCCCAAAGTTTCACGGATTGCACCTGCTTTGGCAAGCAGTGCTTCCTTAGTCGTATCGGCAAGCACCTCTACGCCAAGGAATTTTGCTGCCGCCTTCATATCGGCCGGAACCGAGGCATAGTCCTCGTTGAGATCGGCATGGTTGCCGCCGGTATTGACAATACACAGCGAAAGTC
>CAZAWG010000335.1:0-1926 GCA_964488785.1 uncultured Oscillospiraceae bacterium
GCTCAACGAGTGTCCACCAAATACTCGTTTCAAGCTTCACGCGTGGGCTATATTCGTAGCTTCAGCGGCATGATATACGCCGCAAGATGTGTATTCGACTGCTTCGGAACTCATATCATAACAAATAAAAGACTTGCATACCGAGGATATTATGATATATCCGAGGCATACAAGTCTCTGCATTACTTTTGATCGAATCGCCGTTCGGGGCTTTGTTGTGTAAAAAAACAGAGCTGTGGGCAATTCGATTGTAATTTCCGCTTTGCTATAGCTCCTTGTTTTTAGTAAGGAGGATGTAAAACGTACACCCCAAGAGGGTGTTTCTCTATTTCAAGAACACATCCATAAGTCTCTGCCCCTTCGCATAGTTGACCGTGTCTAAATACGACACATCCTCCACACCAAAGAACTCATCATATTGCACTGCATCGCTCTCGACCTCTTGGTCGCTCGAATATAGAATGTACGGTACAGCCTCCAACGAATGCGTCCGCGTTTCGATGGGGGTCGGGTGATCCGGCAGGATGAGGAACCGATATGGCTCACCGGTCTTTTTTAATGCATCCTCAATATAGGCAATGACCTTGGAATCAAGGTATTCGATCGACTTGATCTTGTTGTCGATCTCGGCACGGTGTCCGCATTCATCCGGTGCCTCCACATGGACATAGATGAGATCGTTTCCTCGTGCAAGCGCATCGACAGCTGCCTGTGCCTTGCCCTCAAAATTGGTATGAATGTTGCCGGTCGCACCCGGAACATCAATGACCTCCATGCCGGCGCAAAGACCAATGCCCTTGATCAGATCGACTGCCGAAATAACAGCTGCTTTTTTGCCAAAACGCTCGGTAAAGGAAACAAGCTGCGGCTTTTTGCCGGGACCCCAGATCCAGAGGGAATTGGCCGGGAGCAGACCACGCTTTTTGCGGTCGATATTGACCGGGTGGTTCTTTAATATTTCAAAGCTCTTTTTCATGATCTCACGGTATGGCTTACCGACCTCACCCTGGGGGATATATTCCCCAATGGTGCGCCCTAAAATATCGTGCGGACGGGTAAAGTCGCAAAGTGCCGGTGCATCCTTCCAGATCAAGCAATGACGATAGCTGACACCGGGGTAATAGGTGCGGAATGCATCGCCAAGCTCCGCTTGAAGTGTCTCAATGAGCTTAGTGGATTCTTCGGTGGGAATCTCATCCGCACCATGGTCGAGAATGCGCTGGTTCTCGTAGCAGTCTGCATCCTCGGTGAGGGCAACGGTGTTGATACGGAAAGCGGTTTCATCCGGCTTCATATCGATACCCATGCTGACAGCTTCGAGGGGAGAGCGTCCTTTGGAATAGACCTTGGGGTCATAGCCCATCACGGCAAGGTTCGCCGTATCGCTTTCAGGCACCATATCGCTCGGAACATTGTGGACAAAGCCGATGACTCCATGGCGAGCCATGTAGTCCATACGCGGCTTTTGGGCGACTTCGAGCGGCGTTTTTCCGCCCAGAGAATCGATGCGGCGATCGGCCATACCGTCGCCGATAACAATAACATACTTCACGCAAAACTTCTCCTTTGTGTTAAGATTCTATTTTATCATACAGGATTTGACGAAAAAACACAAGTAACTATTTGTTAACAATGCGCGCCGACGCAGAAGCCCCACAGCAATTTTCGCGGAATAGTTCAGACTAAAGGGTGAAGCAGAGTTAGGAGTGTGGAGTGTGGAATTAGGAGTTAGAAGCGTAGAACATATGTTCCGCACAAACCCCATTAACGTGCACTATGCTGCTTCCACATATCACCCTACTGTAAGCTTGTAGAAACAGCGCCTTTTTCAAAAGTCACGGTTCTTGCGTTAGATGTAGCCTGTGCCATTCGCACCGGTTCAAATCCTCCTCGGCAAATGTTGATACACTTTTGTTTCTGCTAAAC
>CAZAWG010000336.1:0-1922 GCA_964488785.1 uncultured Oscillospiraceae bacterium
CTTGAAGTTGGTGAGCATACCGCCGAGCCAACGCATATTGACATAGTTGCAGCCGCATCTGTCTGCTTCTTCCTTGATAGCATCGGATGCCTGCTTCTTGGTGCCGACAAACAGAATGTTGCCGCCCTCCATGGAGACCTGACGGAGGAACATATACGCTTCCTCTAACTTCTTAACGGTCTTCTGAAGGTCGATGATATAAACACCGTTTCTTTCGGTGAAGATGTATTCCGCCATCTTGGGGTTCCATCTTCTGGTGTGATGTCCGAAATGGACGCCTGCTTCAAGCAGCTGCTTCATAGAAATGACTGACATAAAAATGTCCTCCTTTGGGTTTTTCCACCCATCCGTTCGATCTGGACCACGGCCTATCCGAAAAGCACGGACACCCTTGCCGGAAACGGAATGTGTGTGTGATAAAATAAGATATGTGGGCATAGGCTCACGAAGTGTATTATACCAAAATCCATAGCAAATTGGAATAGGAAGCACGTCAAGTTTACATTTTTTTTACACTTTTCATCGTTCGACCCATACCGCTTCCGAAGAAAACGCGCACCGCCACCGAAAAAGAACGCAAAGCCGCCTGTCGCACAAACCGTTCCCACGCATTCGCGCACGGCCCTTTCCACGCCGGACAAGCGTTCTTCTTCGATGCGTTCAAGCGCCCGGCGTATTTCCTCCGGAGCCGGTCGTTCTTCGCAAATATGCCGCGAAAGAGCATTGTAGACAGACAAGCGTGAAAAATCTATTTTCACCGAGCGTATTCGCCGTGTCTGTGTCAATACGACCCCTTCCGAAAAGGTGACGGTCAGCACAATGGAGGAAGTGATCGAAAGCACATCGGTATCCTTAGCCCCATAGCTCGCAAAAATGCGCCGTAGCGAATCCTCCACCCGGCTGACCTCGGCACCGCATTTGAGCATGGCTTCCCCAAGGTCGAGCACATGAGTCATTAAGCAGGTATATTCTTTTTCCGTCACAGTCTCCTCACCTCGCATGACTTTCGTCTTTATTATACGCGAAAGCCGGCGTTTTGTAAATACTTTTTTGTTCTTTTTGCCCCACAGACCTTGACAAGCCGGGATAAAAGGGCTATAATTTTCCCATCAGCCGGTCAAGCGGTAAACACAAAGGAGCAAACGATGAGCAAGGAATACAACGTAGAATTTACAAATATGGTCATGCTTCGCCGTGCCGATGGCAAGGTGCTTGTCCAGGAGCGCGTGAAATACTGGTGCGGTCTTGCCTTTCCCGGCGGTCATGTAGACCCTGGTGAAAGCTTTGAAGCCTCTGCCATTCGTGAGGTGCGCGAGGAAACGGGGCTTATCATTGAGCATCCGCATTTCTGCGGCATGATCCACTGGGACAACCCGGAAAAGGACGAAAAATACATCGTGCTTGCCTATCGAGCTGATCATTTTACCGGTGAACAGTTGGACGAAACGGAAGAAGGGCGTGTATTCTGGATCACCCCGGAGGAATTAAAGAAAAGCAAGCTTCCGCCGAATTTTGAGCGGTATCTGCCTCTGTTCTTTGGCGATGAGGTGGACGAAATCTACACGCCCTATCACTAAAAGCACAATTTTTGCGCCCTGTTTGATTTTCGCAAAAAAAGCACTTGACAGGGCGCAAGAAATGTGGTATAATACTTTCGTTATATTGGGACGTCGCCAAGCGGTAAGGCATCGGACTTTGACTCCGACATTCGCTGGTTCGAATCCAGCCGCCCCAGCCAGGGAAAAGCCATCCGCGTGAGCGGTTGGCTTTTTTCAACGAAATTCACCCTTGATCTCTCGGTCTTGCAAAAGCTCCTTCCCTATCGGCTAATCTCTTTGCACGTTCGATATATTCCTTGAAGCACTCCTCGTCGCGGACAGCATCCAACCACCCCCACCCACGTGGTGCTGTAAGAATGCAAG
>CAZAWG010000337.1:0-1899 GCA_964488785.1 uncultured Oscillospiraceae bacterium
CAATATGCCCTGCAACCCCTCCATCGGTGGGACCGGAAAGGGACATCTGGTCTATGAGATCGACGCCTTAGGCGGCGAAATGGGACGTGTGGCGGATAAGGTCTGTATGCAGAGCCGCATTCTCAATCGCGGCAAAGGGCCGGCCGTCCATTCCCTCCGTATGCAGGCGGATCGCGCCGCATACCGGCTTCTCATGAAAGAGGTCGTGGAAAATACAGAAAATCTATCGCTCCTGCAAGCCGAGATCATTGACCTGCGCGAAAAGGACGGTGTCTGGGAGCTTGTGACACGCTTAGGAGCCGTCTGGACAGCTAAAGCCGTCATTCTTTCCACCGGTACCTATCTAAAGGGAAAGATCATTGTCGGCGATGTCAGCTACGATGGCGGTCCGGACGGAATGTTCCCGGCCGGAAGCCTTTCCGAGGCACTCTTGCGGCTGAATATCCCCCTCATGCGCTTTAAGACCGGAACACCCGTGCGCCTGCACGCCGACAGTATCGATTACACTCGTCTCGAAAAGCAGTTAGGGGATGAACACCCGGAGCATTTTTCAGCGCAGACCGTGGATTTTGAAAAAAATCTCGATTCCCTGCCCTGCTATGTAGTATATACCAACGAAAAAACACACGATATCATTCGCGCCAACATCCACCGTTCACCGCTGTATTCCGGCATGATCAAGGGTATAGGACCGCGCTATTGTCCCAGCATTGAGGATAAGGTCATGCGCTTTGCCGACAAGACCCGACATCAATTGTTCATCGAGCCGATGGGACGTGACACCAAAGAGGTCTATCTGCAAGGCTTCAGCTCCTCTCTCCCGGAGGAGGTGCAGCTTGAAATGCTGCATTCCATCGAAGGCTTAGAACACGCCGAGGTCATGCGTATCGGCTATGCCATCGAATACGACTGCGCCGACCCACTCTCGCTGGGGGCAAGCCTTGAATTCAAGGAGCATCCCGGCCTTTTCGGAGCCGGACAGTTCAATGGCACCAGCGGCTATGAGGAAGCGGCGGCACAAGGGTTAATCGCCGGGATCAATGCCGCACTCTTCGCCGATGGAAAGCCCGCCTTTACCCTGTCGCGCGATTCCTCCTATATCGGAACGCTCATCGATGATTTGGTCACCAAGGGCACCAACGAGCCCTATCGTATCATGACCTCGCGCAGCGAATATCGCCTGCTTCTGCGGCAGGATAATGCCGACCGCAGACTTACCCCCTATGGACATTCGTTAGGACTCATCGATGAAGAACGCTTTGCCGCCTTCACCGCCAAATATAGGAATATCGATGCCGAGGTCGCGCGTATCAAAAGCACCCATCTGGCACCGAGCGAAGCGTTAAACAGCCTGTTGGAAGCGCATGGCTCTACCCCGGTACATGATGGTGCCGGGCTTGTCGAGCTGCTTCGCCGCCCGGAAATGACCTATGCGCTGTTAGCCCCGGTCGATCCGACACGCCCCGTTCTGTCGCACGACGAACAGCGCGCCGCCGAGATCGAGGTCAAATACGAGGGATACATTCGCCGCCAAATGCGTGAGGCCGAACGCTTCACACGCTTGGAAAGCAAAAAGCTCCCCAAGGATGCCGATTATTCCGCTATCCGCGGCATTCGCGCCGAAACGCGCCAGAAGCTGGAAAAATATCGTCCCGAAAGCATCGGACAGGCATCCCGCATTTCCGGCATCAGCCCGGCAGATATCCAGGTGCTTATGATCTGGTTCGGTATCGGCGGCTAAACGACCACGTTCAAAGGAGGCTGACCCCATGTCCGAGGGTATATTCAAAATACGCACCTCTGCCCCACCGCCACGAAAAACCGAATTTATCCCCCATTCCCATCCAGAGCTGGAGATCGGCTTTTTTAAAAGCGGCAGCGGCGTGTATACCGTTAAAA
>CAZAWG010000338.1:0-1892 GCA_964488785.1 uncultured Oscillospiraceae bacterium
TCCTCAAGCTCTGCCGCAGACGGCAAAATCGGCTTTTTGGTAAGCACCTCGGCACGAGGCTTTTTTCCGCACACGCACACCGGAAAATCCGGCGGGCATTCACAGCCCTTTGTATATTCCAAAAATGTATGCTTAACGATACGATCCTCTAAGGAATGGAAGGTGATGATCGCCATTCTTCCATCCTTTTTTAAAAGTGGAAACAGCCCATCGATCATTTGCGAAATGACATCTAATTCGCCATTGACCTCGATACGAATGGCCTGAAAGGTACGTTTGGCCGGATGAGGACCATCCTTACGGTTTTTGGCAGGAATGGCGTTTTTTACGATATCCGAAAGAGCAAAGGTCGTTTCGATGGGGGCTTTTTCGCGAGCACGAACGATGTCGCGCGCGATCCTTGCAGCGAAACGTTCTTCGCCATACAGCGAAATAATGCGTGACAATTCTTTTTCTTCATAACCATTGACCACATCGTAGGCACTCATGCCTTCGCCCTGACTCATACGCATATCGAGCGGCGCATCGTGCATATACGAAAAGCCGCGCTCCGCCTCATCTAACTGAAACGAAGAAACGCCGAGGTCTGCCACCACGCCATCGATCTCTTCAATACCATTTTGCGCCAGAAGTGCAGCTGCATCGGCAAAGTTTCCTTTGACCAATAAGGCTTTATTTCCAAAAGGTGCCAACCGCTCTGCCGCTTTTTTCAAGGCATAGCTGTCACGGTCGATCCCAACGAGCCTTCCGTTTACCAAACGCTTTAGAATCTGTTCAGAATGACCCGCTCCCCCTAACGTACAGTCTACATAAATACCATCCGGGGAAATATCCAACATATCAACCGTTTCCTGCAACAGCACCGAATAATGTCCAAAATTTGTCTGCATTCTCTATTCTCCCGGTGTCTTTCACTTTAGCATACACAGAAAATCTTCCAGATCCTCCGGCGGCTCATTCGTCTGTTTTTCAAGCAGCGCCGTATCCCATATTTCGATGGTATTGCTCATGCCCAACACCGTCACATCCTTGACAAGACCGGCAAATTCACGATGCTCCTTTGAAAGCACGATACGTCCTTGAGAATCCATTTCGGTCGGATTAGCGCTCATCATCAAATAACGCTTCAGAAGCCTTGCTTTTTTATCTAAGCCCAACGCATCCACCTTGGCGATCAAGGCTTCCCATTCATTTTCGGGATATATGACCAGATAGGGGTCACTAAACCCCTTAGCCACAATAAAGGTATTGCCTAATTCTTCGCGATACATGGCAGGAATGAACAGTCTGCCCTTGGCGTCCACAGTATGATTGGCTTTTCCCGAGAACATACGATCCACTCCTTTCTTAAAATAACCATGTATTACGCCGGACATGAGACCATGAAGCAAAGATCTCTTTCCACCTATCGGCGCGAAAGCGCTCCACTGATACACCATTTCAAACCATTTTGCGCGTTTTCGCTCCACTTAGCTATATTATATAACAAGCAAATGCGGATTTCAACTTTTTTGCAGCGAAATCAATGAACAAACATGCGTGTTTATGTAAAAAAATAAATTTCCTCGTTTTTTAGGGAACAAATGTGTGAAAAACAGATTTCAGCCATGTGGAAACAGGATATTTGCAAGTTTTTCACCGCTGAACGGGGCACACGGCGGTATGTGGGACAACGATGGACGCGGGTTTATTTTACAGACACAAACGTCGAATATGTCGCAATTTTTTTGGCATTTTTCCGTTTTTTTCAAAAAAAGGCTTGACAACACTCCGAAAGCATGGTATAATAAACACGTTGCGTAGAGATATGCATATCTGGGTGTGGCGCAGTTTGGTAGCGCGCTACCTTGGGGTGGTAGAGGCCGTGGGTTCAAATCCCGCCACTCAGACCA
>CAZAWG010000339.1:0-1891 GCA_964488785.1 uncultured Oscillospiraceae bacterium
ATGCCATGGCAATGCTGCAATCGGCATCCTTTAAGGCCAGCACGTCGTTGACCCCATCGCCGGTCATGGCGACGGTATGACCGTCTTTTTTTAATGCCCGGATGAGGAGCCGCTTCTGCTCCGGGGTCACACGTCCGAACACGGTATGGGTGCGAACAAGGCTCGTGATATCGCCCGAAAGATCAAGGGTGGACACATCCACGCTTTTGTCGGCATCCGGAATACCGGCTTCTGCCGCAGCGGCGGAAACGGTGATGGGATTATCGCCCGAAATGACCTTGACCTGCACACCGGCATCGTTAAAATACCGGAAGGTCTTTTCGGCGTTGGGACGAATATGATTGACTAAGGTCACAAGGGCAAGCGGACAGGTGGCGGCAAGCGTTCCACCATGGAAAATATCGTCCGCGCCATGGGGTGTAAAGGAAAATGCGGCGAACAACAGCACACGCTCACCGGTGTGGGCACACGCTTCGAGTGTTTCCTGAAAGGGCAGCGGACTGTCGCTAAGGATAAATTCCGGTGCGCCCAACACATAGCCGGTATTCTCATCCATCTGCACGGCGCTGTATTTGGTTTTGGAGGAAAAGCCGAGGACGGACAGCACGCTTTCGCTTTTTTCGCCGGGAAACTGCTTTTTCAAGGCTCGCATGGTTTCATTATCCGCGCTCATGGCGCAAACAAAATCGGACAGTCTTTGTTCGACGGAAATCGGCTCATGCACAGAAGCTTCTAACGGAAGCAGACGGCAGAATTCCATCTGCGGCTCGGTGATGGTGCCGGTCTTGTCCACGCACAGCACATCCACACGTGCCAGCGTTTCGATGCATTTCATATCATGTACGAGCGTGCGTTTGGCGGCCAGACGCACGGTGCTTGCGGCAAGGGCAATGCTGGTGAGCAGATATAGCCCTTCGGGGATCATGCCGATGACAGCGGCGGCGGTATTTTCCACGCTGACCTTTTCGGAGAGTCCCAAGCCGACATATTGACTGCGGAAGGTGAGGATAGCAAAGGGAATGAGAATGATACCGATGGCATGGATAAGGAAGGTGAGCGAACGCATCATCCCGGGCATTTGGCGTTTTTTGATCTTTTTAGCATCCGCTGCCAGACGCGCGGCAAAGGCATCGTCACCGATCTTATCCAGACGTGCGGTCACTTCGCCGGAGATGACAAAGCTTCCGGAAAGCAAGGTATCCCCGGCGGTTTTATGAATCTCATCCGATTCGCCGGTGACTAAGGCTTCGTTGACGGCGGCATCGCCTGCACACACCACAGCATCGGCGCAGATCTGGTTTCCGGCAGAGAACACGACGATATCATCGAGAACTAAGGCTTCATTGGGCACGCGCACGGTCTTTCCGGAACGGATAACAGTGGTTTCCGGCTCGGAGATCAGGCGCAGCTTATCAAGAGTACGTTTGGAGCGAAGCTCTTGGAAGATACCGATGGCGGTATTGGCAAGCACAACGCCAAGGAACATCATGTTATTGAAGGAGCCCTCATAGGCAAGGATCGCGGCCAATACGAAGAAGATCATATTGAAGTAGGTAAAGATATTGGAACGTACGATCTCGCCGGTGGTTTTCTGGGTCTTTATATGGGAGACGTTGACCAAGCCCCGGTGGCGGCGCTGTTCAACCTGCTCGTCCGAAAGACCTGTGGAAGGGGCAGGTGAAAAGCGTTCGGGGGGCGGAGTGGCAGCAGTGGAAGAAGGTGCATGGAAAAGGCGGTTTTTAAAATTTTGGCTCATTGGCTCATCTTTTCCTTTTGACAAAATACCATTTTCTTTCATTTTACACGTTTTTCGGCATTATGTATAATATATTTTGTAAATTTTCCCATCTTAATAAAAAATTAACCGGCATCGGCGAAGCGCCGCTGCAAA
>CAZAWG010000340.1:0-1873 GCA_964488785.1 uncultured Oscillospiraceae bacterium
CAAGGGCGAGTAGCCCTTGTCGCCCTTCGCAAAGGGCGAAATCCCCCTTAACGCGCCCAAAACACGCAAGAGTTTGTGAATTTTTTGTCGCATATAGCGACAAAAAAGAGGGCGAACCCACGTATGGGGTTCGCCCCACAAAAGCAGAAGAACTTTTGCAACAGTCCCCCTGTTATGCATAAATTCAAAAAATGCTGTAGGATACGCTTACTTTGTGCCGAAAATACGGTCACCCGCATCGCCAAGACCCGGCACGATGTAGCCGTTCTCGTTGAGCTTTTCATCTACACAGCCGCAATAGAACTGTACGTCCGGATGATCCTTTGAAATGCGCTCAATGCCTTCGGGCGCGGCAATGATGGACATGAACTTGATGTTCTTGCAGCCCTTCTGCTTGATAAAGTTGAGAGCGGCCGAACCGGAGCCACCGGTAGCAAGCATCGGGTCTAAGATGATGACCAAACGGTTTGCAATATCCTCCGGCAGCTTGCAATAGTATTCATGCGGCTCTAAGGTGACCTCGTCGCGGTAAAGACCGACATGACCGACCTTAGCTGACGGAACAAGCGATAAAATGCCGCCGACCATGCCAAGACCGGCGCGAAGGATCGGAACGATGGCAAGCTTTTTGCCGGCGATCATTTTCGCTTTGGTGGTGGTGATGGGGGTCTTGATGTCCACGTATTCAGTCGGCAGATCGCGTAAAGCCTCATAGCCCATTAACATGGCGATCTCTTCGATCAGCTCACGGAACTGCTTGCTTCCGGTTTTTTCATCGCGTAAAATGGAGATCTTGTGGGTGATCAGCGGATGATCAAAAATCGTAACCTGTGCGCTCATGTGTCAAACTTCCTTTGCAAAATATTATAATGGTCAGATTATCTTATATACCTCATCTATTTTACTAAAATTCGACGGCTTTTGCAAGAGAGAACCGGCATTATTCGTAATATCAAGCACGAAAATTATTTTTTTGTTAAAAAATAATGTGACTATATGATTATCCGAACCCCTCTAACGTGTACTGAACTTTTTTTCATACACCAGCCTGCTGTGAGCTTGCAGAAAAAAAGAACGTTTCGCCGCCTATGGATAGACGCAGAAGCCTCGACTTCGCAGAAAACAAAAAATAGTCTTGCAAAATCTAAAAATTGTGCTATAATATGGTAAAAGCAATTTTTGTAAAAAAGGAGCCACTATGCGCTTAGATCTGTATCTGACCACCTCCGGCCTTGCCCCCAGTCGTACACGTGCGCAATGCCTTATCGAACAGGCGCGTGTCCGGGTGGATGGAAAGACCGCTTTGAAAAGCTCGCTTGACGTGCCGCCGGATGCCCATGTCACCGTGATTCCTTCCGACTCAGAGGAGTTCGTCGGCCGCGGTGGGATCAAGCTTGCTTCGGCACTCGAACAGTTTGGACTCGACCCGACCGGGCGCGTTTGTGCCGATATCGGCGCTTCCACCGGTGGCTTTACCGAATGCCTGCTGCGGCGCGGTGCTGCAAAGGTGTATGCCATCGATTCCGGCACCGGTCAGTTGGCGGATGCCTTGCGCAAGGATGCGCGTGTCACCTCCTTGGAGGGGACCAATGCACGCTATATCGATGAAACGACCTTAGGCGAACGGGTGACATTAGCCGTGATGGACGTTTCGTTTATCTCACAAAAGCTGTTGTATCCGGCTCTCTGCGCTATCACTCAGCTGAATGCCGATATCGTCACCCTCATCAAGCCGCAGTTCGAAGCCGGTCGTGCCGCCCTTGGCAAAAAGGGCGTGATCAAGGATGAGAAAACACGTCTTGCCGTGGTGGAGGATATCACGCGCACAGCCGCCGAATATGGTCTTGTCCGTCAAAACCTCATGCTCTCACCG
>CAZAWG010000341.1:0-1866 GCA_964488785.1 uncultured Oscillospiraceae bacterium
GCAAAAACCGCGTCTTTCGAAAAAGGCGCGGTTTTCTACAGGCTTACAGCAGGGTAGTATGCGGAAGCCGCATAGTACTCGTTAATGGAATTTGTGCGGAACATATATTCCATGCTCCTAACTTCTAACTCCTAATTCCACACTCCACACTCCTAACTCTGCATCACCCTTTAGCCTGAACTATTCCGCGAAAATTGCAGCGGCGCTTCGCCGCACGTGAATTCTACAGCGGGTCACACGCGCTTTCCCACCCAGATGATCTTGCGGGGACAGGAGTCGGCACAAAGACCACAGGAGGTGCATTTTTCGTAATCGATCTTCGCAACACTGTCTGTTACCGTGATCGCCCCAACCGGACATTTCTTTTCGCAGATCTTGCAACCAATACAGCCGGTATCACAATAGCTTTTGGTCACTGCCCCCTTGTCTGTGCTGCAACAGCTGACCCAGTATTTCGCCTCAAACGGAATCAACCGAATGATCCCCTTCGGACAAGCCGCAAGGCAGGCCCCACACGCACGACATTTGTCATAGTCCACTGCCGCAACTCCGTTGATGATCTGGATCGCATCGAATTTGCAGGCTTCCTTGCAGCTGCCAAGCCCAATACAGCCGTTCGGACACAGCTTTTCTCCCCCGGCAAGCTTGTTGGCCGCCGCACAGTCCGCAATGCCCTCATAAATGTACTTTTTCTTGGCAAGCTCGTTCGTGCCTGAACACATCACCTGCGCACGATAACGCTTGCCCGGCTCGGCCTTGACACCCATCACGGCTCCAATTTCTTCCAAATTCTCCGTCGATACTGAATTGCAGGCATTCACCGGCGCTTTTCCGGCAACGATGGCTTCGGCTAACGCCGCACAGCCCGAATAGCCACAGCCACCACAGTTCGCACCCGGAAGAAGCTCTGTGATCTTTTCTACACGCTCATCGGTGTGTACCGCAAAAACACGGCTGGCGATCGCTAAGATCACACCCAATAGCCCACTCATAACGGCAAAGCAGATCAGTGCCATTCCTATGTTGTTCATCGTTCTTCCTCCTCCACGCTAAAACGGCAGCTTGATACTGGAAAAGCCCGAAAATGCCATCGCGATCAATCCCGCCGTCACAAGGGCGATCGGTGTTCCACGGAAGCACTTCGGTGTTTCGGCAAGCGCTACTCTCTCGCGTACAAACGAAAAGATCACGATCGCCATAGTAAAGCCTAATGCCGAGCCAAAGCTGAAGATGATGGACGAAAGAAGCTCGTATTCGTTCTGTATGCATAAAAGAGCCGAACCAAGTATCGCACAGTTGGTCGTAATAAGCGGCAGATAAATACCCAATGCCGCATATAGCGAGGGGACCGCCTTGCGCAAGAACATCTCCAACAGCTGTACCAACGCCGCAATGATCAGAATAAACGCAATGGTCTTTAAGTATTCCAGCTCCGCCGGGATCAGGACAAAATGATAGACACACCAGGTCACCGCCGTGGAGACTGTCATGACGAATGTCACCGCAAGCCCCATACCGACGGCGGTCGAGGTTTTATTCGATAAGCCTAAAAACGGGCATATGCCTAAGAACCGGGAAAAAATATAGTTGTTGATCAAGATCGAGGAAATGAAAATTCCAAGCAACGCCGTAAAAGACATTATTCCTTGTCCCCCTTCCGTCTGACAGCCACGCTCTTAATGGCTGTGACTGCGGCAATGAGCGTTCCAAGCGTAATGAACGCGCCCGCCGGCTGTGTGAAAAAGCGGATGCCCGGAAATGCTTCCGGTGTGACCTTGATGCCCCACAGCGTTCCATTGCCGATAAATTCACGGATCGCACCCAATACGCCTAACGCAAAGGTGAAGCCCAGACCCATGCATAAAC
>CAZAWG010000342.1:0-1851 GCA_964488785.1 uncultured Oscillospiraceae bacterium
CTTGGTGGTCGTGACCGAGCCGCTAAACGAACAGTTGAGGATAGAGCCGGCGTTAACACGTCCCACGATACCGCCGACATAGTTGGCGGTAGAGGTGACGGTTCCCTCGACCTTCAGATTCTTAATGACCGCCGTCACGGTATTCCCATCCACGGTGGCAAGTCCGATGGCACCGAACAGACCCTGGTCGATCGTGGTTCCGTTGACCTTCAGCCCTTTGATGGTATAGCCTGCGCCGTCAAAGGTGCCGGCATAGGCATCGGTGATATAGCCGGAATCGGGATAAATGCATTTCCATTCCTTGTTTTCCAGATCGATATCGGCCTTGAGCAACGCATGAGCCGTGCTGGCGGCTTCGGCGTTGACCAAGTCACGAAAAGCGGCAAGGTCGGCGGCGTCCTCGATGGCATACGGGGCTTTGACTGTTCCATCGCCCGTCAAAACGCCATCGCGTGCGCTGACCGAAAGGGTGAGTAGTCCTAACAACAGCAAAAATGCGGCTGCTATGGACAAACGGTGTTGATGTCTCATGATGATTTCCTTTCTTTTCCGTTATACGGATGGTTTTATCAACAAGCACAGCAATTTTAGACAAAACAAAAACTGCTGTGGCAAGTTTTCGGTTTCATAAAAACTCTCCACAGCAGTTATTCCTGTGACAGGTACAAATCGGCATGACAAATAAGCCCTCGCAAAAAAACATTTTTTGCCGGGGCGTGCCAAAAACATCCGTTCCATACGCAAATATCCTCTATCAAAGAAGCCCTCTTTTGCGCGTAGGCTCAGATATCAAAGCAGGTCTTTTGACTCACGCCATATAAAGCCACAAGGACTTTTCGGAACACGTTTTGCCTTCTCAGTTTCCCAATGACCGATTTTCATCGATAAACGCATTTCTTCGGCGCACACAGCGACTGGTATCGTCCCGGATTTTCACCGGGTTCCCTTTTCACCGGCGATACCCATACGGTATCGCCGACACTTTGTGTACGATATTTAATTTATATATCATTGTACCACAATAAGATGTGATCCGTCAATGCTTATTTTTGCATAAAGAATTATATTTTTTTGATAGACAAATCAAACGATCTGCCGAACCACAGCTTCCATGAACGCACAGTGGACATTTCCATACTATGCCTTTTAGCCTAAACTATGCCGTGAAAACGATAGCACCATAAGAGCGTTGATACGAAATATTTTAGAACTCGCGCATTAAGTCTTGCAAAATCTCAAAAATATGTTATAATAGAAGCAACGAAACGTGCATCTGTTTCGACAACTCTATCATACAAGGGAGGATATTTGTATGTCCACTGCATCTGTCAACCTGGATCCCAACCAGGCTTCCGCGGCCGGAACGGTTCTCGGAAGAAAGCTTCGTGTCGGTATCATCGGTACCGGTCACATCGCCCATCCGCACATGGCGGCGTATATGAAATTTTCCGATGTTGAGGTCGTTGCCGGCTGTGATCTGATCCCCGGCAAGTCCGAAGCATTTTTTGCTGAATTCGGTGTGCCTGAATTACACTGCTACACCGATTATAAAGAAATGCTCGCCAAGGAACAGTTAGATGCCGTCAGCATCTGTACCTACAACCGTCAGCACGCCTGCTGTGCCATTGCGGCACTCGAAGCAGGTGTCAACGTGCTTCTGGAAAAGCCGTTCACTGTCACCATCGAAGAGGCGGCGGAGATCATCCGTGCCGAGAAAAAGAGCGGAAAGATCCTTTCCATCGGCTTCCAGCCTCGCTTTGATGCCAATATGCAAATGATCAAAAAGATCGTGGATTCCGGTGAATTAGGCGATATCTATTACATCCAGACCGGCGGCGGTCGCCGTCGCGG
>CAZAWG010000343.1:0-352 GCA_964488785.1 uncultured Oscillospiraceae bacterium
ATGACGGTTTCGGTGCATTCCTCACCGACTTTTTTTAATATCTTATCCAGTCCGCTGTCAAACAGATAGCAGGTATACGATTTTTCCTCGTGTGCATTCCGGCGGCGACAGATGACCTCCTCCTGCTCCAAAAGTACTTGATCATTTAATGCTTCACTCATGTGTCTTATCTCCTTCATAGATCTTTGTGAAAAAGCAGCTGCGATTTCCGGTATGACACGCCGCCCCTGTCTGATGAACCTTGACAAGAAGCGTATCATTATCGCAATCGGCAAAAATTTCGGTAATGCGTTGGACGTGTCCGGAGGTAGCGCCCTTGTTCCACAGCTCCTTGCGTGACCGACTGTAAAAC
>CAZAWG010000343.1:362-1836 GCA_964488785.1 uncultured Oscillospiraceae bacterium
GTAAAACCAGGTATAGCCGGTTTCAAGTGTCAATTTTAATGACGGCTCGTTCATATAGGCAAGCATCAAAACCTCGCCGTTTTCGGCATCCTGCACGACAGCTGGAAGCAGGTCGCTTTTCTTAAAATACACCGACAAATTATTTTTATCGATCAAAGTCTTACCCATATGCCGCACTCCTTTACATATTCCTTGACCTGGCGCACTGTAGTCTCCTTATAATGAAAAATGGAAGCCGCTAAAGCTGCGCCGGCTTCGGTTTTCTGAAAGACCTCCGAAAAATGCTCCTTTTTCCCACAGCCGCCCGAAGCAATGACCGGAATGCCGACATTTTGAGATATGACCGCTGTGAGCGGCAGATCAAAGCCGTTTTTCGTACCATCGGCATCCATGCTGGTAAGAAGTATTTCGCCTGCTCCCAGACGTTCGACCTCTTTCGCCCAGGCAAGGGCATCAAGGCCGGTATCGATCCGACCGCCGTTTACAAAGACATGGTAGCCTTCATCGGTTTTCTTGGCATCGATCGCCACCACCACGCACTGTGAGCCAAAGCGTTCGGCCGCACGGGTGATGAGCGTTTTATCGCGCACAGCCGAGGAATTGATGGAAATTTTATCCGCGCCGGCGCTCAGCAGTGTGCGGAAATCCTCCACATCGCTAATCCCTCCGCCTACGGTCAACGGAATGAACACCTCGCGTGCCGTGTGTTCGACCACATCCACGATGGTCTTTCTCTTTTCATGGGTCGCTGTGATATCTAAAAAGACGAGTTCATCCGCGCCCTGCTCATTGTAGAATTTTGCCGTTTCGACCGGGTCACCGGCATCGCGCAAGCCCACAAAGTTGACTCCCTTGACCACGCGTCCGTCCTTGACGTCTAAGCAGGGGATGATTCGTTTGGCAAGCATATTTTAGCGCCCCTCTTTCGTAAGACTGACCGCTTCGACAAGCGACAGCGTTCCATCGTACAACGCTCGTCCGGCGATCGCGCCGTACAAGTCCATATCCCTTAACACGCGGATATCCTCCAGATTTTTCACGCCGCCGCTGGCGGTGATGCGTATCGAAACGCGCGTGCTTAAGGCGGCAAGCATCTGGGTGTTGGGACCGGCTAACGTGCCATCGCGCGAAATGTCGGTGAAAATGATATTGGAAACGCCAAGGGCTTCCATGTCCGAAGCAAAATCCAGATAATCCGTTTCACCGGTTTCCGTCCACCCCTCGGTGCTGACCTTGACGTTTTTGGCATCGATCCCAACGGCGATGCTTTCGCCATAGGTCCCCACTGCGCGGCAAAGAAATTCCCTGTCCTTTAGCGCGGCGGAGCCTAAAATAACGCGCGAAACGCCGTTTTTCAAGTAGTATTCGACGGTTTCCATATCGCGCACACCGCCGCCTACCTCCATAGGCACCTCGACCGACTGCGCAAGACGGCAGAGAAGCTCTGCGTTGACACGACTTCCCTTTTTTGCAC
>CAZAWG010000344.1:0-1823 GCA_964488785.1 uncultured Oscillospiraceae bacterium
GGCGTGTATACCGTTAAAAACGGGCAATATGACATTCGTCCGGGCGATATTTTTCTGTTCGACAGCGATGAGCTCCATAAGATCACGACCGTCGAAGCAAACGAGCCTATGCACACCTTCACCGTTCTGTTTCAGCCGCGCCTTGTGTGGGATGCACAGACCGATGAATTGTCTGCCGATGTTTTGACCGCCTTTCGCGCCCATGGGGCGACTCTTTCGCATCGTATCGATGCCACCCATCCGGACTATCCCTCCTTTGTCGCCTGCTTGAACGACATCGAAAAGGAATGGACGAGCGCACGCCCCTTTTACCGCAAGCTCATCAAAAGCCGTATTCTGGATTTTTTGATCCTGCTTTCCAGAGCTTCCGGCAAGCATACTTCCCCCTCTACAAACGAAAATACGACCTTGCGTGAGCTTCTGCCCATCATCAACGCCTGTGTGGACGAGATCGAGGAAAACTTCTGCGAGGATATTTCTGTACGTGAGCTTGCCGAAAAGCACGGAATGTCCCAAAATTTCTTCACACGCATCTTTAAAACCGTCAACGGCATTACACCCAAAGCCTATATCAGCTCCAAACGCATCGATAAGGCCATCCGACTTATCCGCACCACCGATATGAGCATTTTGGATATAGCCACTCATTGTGGCTTCAACAGCAGTGCCAGCTTCCATAAGACCTTCACCAAAATGACCGGCAAAAAACCAACGGAGTACCGAAAAAGCCCATGAACAGCGCTCTTGATTTCCTGTTTGAGAACTATGCCTTTGGTACAAGCCTTCGTGCCTATTGCGAGGCACTCCTTTCCCGGATGGATGTTACGCCCCTCCTCCGGAGCTTCTTCGACCAACGCCGCCTGTGCCGTTTTGCACATACCACCGCCCCCTGTTCCGCACTCGGCTATTTTCCCGATGGCTTCTATCCGGCTGAAGCCTTTTTCTCCCCGGCAAAGCAGCTGTTTGACCAAATGCGGCTTCCTCACGCCACCGGCTTCATGGCAGTCTATTATGCCATGCTCCCCCTAACGCAATCCCTCTACCGACAGCATTCCGTGCCGGAGGATATCTTTCAAAAAACAGCCTTGCTGTGGCTTCAAGCCGTAAAAAACAGCTATCAAAAGAACGGCTGTTGGGGGATCGAGGATTATATCGAGCTTGCCGGCTTTTTCATTCCGGAGCTGTACCCCATCGGCTCTCTGCAAATGCGCCTGTGTGCGTTTCCTTATGAGGATATCACGCTCCCTTGCGGTAGGGTCAGACATGGACAGCCGGTCATTCAGGTACACGTTCCCACCGGCGCGGACCTTTCACGCCCCCTGTTAAATGCTGCCTATGACCGCGCCAGTGCGCTTTTCGGAATCCGCCTGTTCATGGCGGACAGCTGGCTGCTGTTCCCGGCACACGAACAAATGCTCTCAGCCGACAGTTCTATCCGCGGCTTTATGAGCGACTATTCCATTTTCCGCTCCGAAGCCACCTACGACTATGAGGGACTTTGGCGCGTGTTCGGGAAAAGAGACTCTTACCAAGCTTCCGAATTGCCCACACACACCTCCCTCCAGCGTGCCTATACCGCTCGCGTTGCCGCCGGACTTCCCATTGGAAGCGGTGTTGGAGTGTTCTGCTATACCGGAGAAGCACGCGGAACGGACTAACAGGGCATTTTGTGCATTTTTGACAAACTTTGTTTAGTCAGCTAAAGCAATTCAGCCAAATAAAACGGCGGTTTTTGTGTTTTTTCACAAAAAACACACTTTTACTGTCGGTCGATTTGGAAATACGTCAGATAATCTGTAAAAAAACTATTGACAACTTTGAAT
>CAZAWG010000345.1:0-1817 GCA_964488785.1 uncultured Oscillospiraceae bacterium
GTATAGCCTAAAGCCCCGGAGGTACGCGGCACGATGGTGATCTTCTGCACCGGTGCGGAATGGCTTTGTCTGGCCGCCACCAACGCATGACCGATCTCATGATAGGAAACGATGAGCTTTTCCTTATCCGTTAAGATCGCGTTTTTCTTCTGATAGCCTGCAATGACCGTTTCGATGCTTTCCTCGAAATCGACCTGTTCCGCCGCTTTACGACCGGTACGCACAGCACGGAGTGCCGCTTCATTGACGATATTGGCAAGCTCGGCGCCCGAAGCACCAGATGCCATCCGCGCCACGCGCTGATAATCGATACCGGGCACGGTCTTGATCTTGGCGGCATGGACCTTCAGTATCTCCTCGCGCCCCTTGAGGTCGGGAAGCTCGACCGGGACACGCCGGTCGAAGCGACCGGGACGGGTAAGCGCCGGGTCGAGCGATTCGGGACGATTGGTGGCTGCAAGGATAATCACGCCGTTATTGCCTTCGAAGCCGTCCATTTCGGTGAGCAACTGATTTAAGGTCTGCTCACGCTCATCGTTGCCGCCGGACAATTGCCCATCGCGCTTTTTACCGATGGCATCGATCTCATCGATAAAGACGATACAGGGGGCTTTCTCCTTAGCCTGCTTGAACAGATCGCGCACCTTGGAAGCACCCATGCCTACGAACATTTCCACAAACTCCGAGCCGGAGATGGAGAAGAACGGCACATTGGATTCACCGGCTACGGCTTTGGCAAGCATGGTCTTACCGGTGCCGGGAGGGCCGACAAGCAGAAGTCCCTTCGGCATGGAAGCACCGATCTCCTTATATTTTGCCGGGTCATGCAGATAATTGACGATCTCGGCAAGGTTTTCCTTAGCTTCGTCCTCACCGGCCACATCCGAAAATTTGATGCCCTCGGTGGACTGCACATAGATCTTCGCATTGCTTTTGCCCATACCGAACATCATAGCGTTTCCGCCGCCGGCCTTATCCATGAGCTTTTTGGACATATAATGCCCCAAAAGTGCGAAAATAGCAATAGGAAGCACCCACGACAGGATCAAGGACCAGAAGGGAGACATTTCCTCCACGATCTGCTTGGTGAACTCCGTCACGCCGGCAGCATACAGCCGGTCGGTCAGATTCGGATCCTCCATGCGTCCGGTCTTATAGACGTGCTTTTCCTCCTTATCGGTAAAGAGGATGCGGGTATCCTGCACCTCCACACGACCGATATCGCCTTCCTCGGTCATCTGCATAAAGGTACCGTAATTGACCTCCTTAATCTGCCGCTCGGAAAGGCTTGGCATGATAAAAAAGTTAAACAGAAGGACCACGGCAAGCATGATGAGATAATAGGATATAATGGACTTTTTAGGGGTCTTGACTTCCTTCATGAAATCGCTCCTTTATGTGGTTATTTATGTTTCAAACAGAAACGGAAGTGCTTTTTTATATTTTTCGACGGTTTTTCCGGCAAGAAGTCCTATACCCATACAGGACACAAGCTCGCCAAGTCCCACCGTCAAAAACAGAAACCAAAACGCTTCCGGGAAGCCATAGGCATATTTTAAAACAAACGGAATGATGAGCGTATTGGACAATACCGGGCAGGCAAGTGCCAAAAAGCGGTTCTTTCGAAGCAGATATGCGCCACACGCGCCAAGAAATGTGGCAAGAGAGCCAAACACGATATCCCACAGCACGCTTCCGGTAAGAAGATTGGCGATAAGGCACCCGACCGCCAGTCCCGGAACAGCGGAAAAGCTATACAGTGCCAGAACATTTAAGGCTTCCGAAAGGCGCAGCTGAATGACGCCGCTGGAAAGTCC
>CAZAWG010000346.1:0-1814 GCA_964488785.1 uncultured Oscillospiraceae bacterium
GCCTCATATAGGCTTACATTGAGCTGACGAAGCTTCGGTAACACGCTTAGCACCACAGTCGGCACGCAGAAGGTGATATGCGCCAAAATCAGGGTCACAAAGCCGGAGCTTAGCTTGAAATAGGCGAACAGCAGCATGAGCGAGATACCTGTCACGATCTCCGGATTAAGGATCTGGATATAGGTGAGCGTGCGCATAACACCCTTAGACCACTTTTTCATGCCATTCATGCCAAAAGCCGCAAGCGTTCCGAGGAGCGTTGCACAAACCGATGCTGCCAGTGCCACAAGAAGCGTATTGACGAAGGCCTTGATGATGGTCTCGTTGCGGAACAGCTCGGCATACCATTTGGTGGTAAAGCCCGTCCAGGTGGCTCCTTTACTGGTATTGAAGGAGAAAATGACCAAAATTAAGATCGGAACATACAAAAACGCAAAGCATATGCCTGTATACAGGCGGGAAAAGGCTTTTTTCATTTGATCGAATCCTCCATTTCATCGCTGTCGAACTGGTTGAGGATCCCCATGCTGATCAGCACCACGATCATAAGAACAAGTGAGGTCGCCGAGCCGACATGGAAGCCGGTACCCTTGAGCTTGAACTGCTCCTCGATAAGGTCGCCGATGAGGTAGCAGTCGCTGCCGCCCAAAAGCCGGGAAATGATAAAGGTACTCACACACGGCACAAAGGTCATGGTGATACCGGTCGCGATGCCGGGAAAGCTGAGCGGAACGACCACCTTACGGATAACGGTCGGCATATTGCAGCCCAGATCCTGTGCCGCCTCGATGACATGACGGTCGATCTTGGTCATGATAGAGAACAGTGGCAGGATCATAAACGGCAGGTAGTTGTAAACCATGCCCAGAATGACTGCGCCGGAGGTATTGATAAGCTTCATAGCCGGAAGTCCGAAAAAGCCGAGGACATTGTTGATGACACCGTTGTCCTCCAAAAGCGTCATCCACGCATAGGTACGAAGCAAAAAGTTCATCCACATCGGCAGCATGATGAGCATCATGAATACGCGCTGCACCGTCGCCGATTTGCGGCTCATGATATAAGCAAGCGGATAAGCGATGAGCAGACAAATGAGCGTTGCCACAAAGGCCAGACACAGCGATTTGATAAGCACCGGCAGATACATACTGGAATTGGCGATATGATCAAGCGTAAAGCGCCCGGTATCGTTGTCGGTGAAGGCATAGTAAATGACAAGCGCAAACGGGATGAGGGTGAATAACAGGATCCAGATGATATACGGCACAGCCGAAATTTTAGAGTTGGGCTTCATTGACTGCGCCCCCTTCAAGAAACTGCGCATCCGAGGACATATCCGAGGCATAGCTCTTATGCATGATATGGATATCCTCCGGCGTGAGTGCCATACCGATGAAGGAACCGGCGGTAGCCGCCTTGGTGGAGTGTATTTTCCACTTGGTTCCGAAGCTGTCCACGATCATTTCAAAATGCACGCCCTTAAAGGTGACCGTTTCGACCGTTCCGTCGATGGTCGTTTCATCCGGCTCCTTGATACGGATATCCTCCGGACGGATGACCACATCCACCGGCTCCATCTTGTCAAAGCCCTTGTCCACGCAGACAAAGTGCTTGCCGGCAAATTCCACATCAAAATCATCGTGCATGATGCCCGAAACAATGTTGCTTTCGCCGATAAAACGGGCAACAAAGGCGTTAGCCGGCTCGTTGTAAATGTCCTCCGGCGTTCCGATCTGGTCGATACGTCCCAGATTCATGACCACGATGCGGTCGCTCATGGTGAGCGCTTCTTCCTGGTCGTGAGTGACGTAAAT
>CAZAWG010000347.1:0-1806 GCA_964488785.1 uncultured Oscillospiraceae bacterium
GGCTCTTGCAACGCCATGACGGATAGCGCCGGCCTGACCGGAAACGCCGCCGCCGGTAACGGTGCAAACGATGTCGAAGGTACCGAGCGTGCCGGTAGCTTCAAACGGCTGACGAACGATGAGCTTTAAGGTCTCAAGTCCGAAATAATCATCGATCGAGCGACCATTGATGGTGATCACACCGGTGCCCTGCATGATTCTTACACGTGCTACGGAGCTCTTTCTTCTGCCGGTTCCGTAGAAATAGGGTTTTGCACTTGTATACATATCTGTTTACCTCCCCTTATGCAAGAACGATCGGCTGTTGAGCCTGGAAGTTGTGTTCGCTGCCTGCGCAGAGCTTGAGACGGGTGAGACTCTTTGCACCAATGGAATTCTTGGGAAGCATACCCTTAACGGCAAGCTCCATAGCCTTGGTGGAATCCTTTGCCATAAGCTCCTTGTAGTTGATCGCCTTTAAACCGCCGATGTAGCCGGAGTGATGGTAATATACCTTCTGCTCAAGCTTCTTGCCGGTGAGAACGGCCTTGTCTGTGTTGATGATAACAACGAATTCGCCGCAGTCAACGTGCGGAGTGAATTCGGGTCTGTGCTTGCCGCGAAGAATGTCGGCAGCCTTAACGGCAGTCTTTCCGAGCGGAACGCCGGCTGCATCGATCACATACCACTTGCGTTCTACTTCGTTTGCCTTTGCCATGAATGTAGACATGATTCATACCTCCTGAATTTTTTCAACGTGAATATTATATCAGTTTTTCGCCAAAAGTCAAGCCTTTTTTGAGAAAAATCATTTTTATTGCATGGAGCTTTGAATTTCGCTTGATTTCTTGCAAATGCTCTTAAATTCGAATTCGCCGTTTTCGCAAAACGACGCAAAAATCACCCCATTTGCTCTTCGATCCTCCCTTTTTCGAAAAAAGCGAAAACTGAAAAATGCGTGATACCGGATGATTTTTGCGTGAAGGGCATTGACCTTTTGACGTTTATGTGATATACTGTATATGGAAAAACGGTGCGTACCACGTGTGCGTCCTTCTATTCGATACGCTGCCTGCATAAGCTTTTATTGCTCATCTCTTTACTATATAAATAAGGAAGGATACTATGTCCGTCAATATACGCTTTGCCCTGCCGGAGGATGCCCCGGCTATCTTAGCGATCTATGCTCCCTATGTCGTTTCCTCGTCCGTGACCTTTGAGAATACCGTTCCGCGCGTGTACGATTTTAAGCGCCGCATTGCCGCTATTCAGGCAAGCCTGCCCTTTTTAGTATGCGAGGTGGATGGCGTCATGGCTGGCTATGCTTATGCTGTCAATCAGAAAAGCGGCGTGCCGTATTCTTGGAATACCTATCTGTATGTCTATATCGGCAATGAATATCAGCGCTGTAATATTGCTTCTGCACTCTATCTTGCGCTCATCTCGCTTTTGAAGGCACAGGATTATCGCAAGGTCATGGCCATCGTCACCTCCTCCAATCAGGTCAGTGAAGCCTTCCATAGCGCCTTTGGCTTTGAGAAGATCTGCACCGTGCGCAAGGCCGGCTATAAGCTGGGGAAATGGCATTCTGTGTCCATTTTCGAAAAATTCCTCTCAGACAGCGATGAGCCCCCCGCACCGGTCAAGCGGGTAGGGGAGTTGGAACTGGCTTTTTGTGAACGAAATTTTAAAAAATGTGCAAAAATCATCCGTCTCCGATAGAAAACCCGCATAATTCCCCATGAAAATGCGTAAATTATAAGTTTTTTTCAAAAAACACTTGTAATTTCAAAAAAAGTATGTTATAATATGCACGTTGCTTTATAG
>CAZAWG010000348.1:0-1781 GCA_964488785.1 uncultured Oscillospiraceae bacterium
ATTAGTATGTTATATTTTAAAATCACAGGTCAGGAACGTGTTATGTATTTTTATTTGAATGGAACACTCGCTCTTCTGGAACCGGATCGCGCCGTCATCGATTGCGGCGGCGTGGGGTATCTTGTTTCCATCTCACGCAAAACCTATGATGGGCTTTCCGCCGGTGGTGCCTTCACCGCAAGCGGAAATGCCGCCGGAAAGCAGGCAAAGCTGTTTACCCATTATGTCGTGCGGGAGGATGCCGCCGAATTATACGGCTTCTTTTCCGAAAAAGAGCGTGAGCTTTTTCAGATGCTCATCAGCGTTTCCGGCGTGGGACCGAAAGCCGCTTTAGCTATTCTGTCCGTCCTTTCACCGGAGGAGTTCTACACCGCCGTCACCGCGCAGGATGCCAAAGCCATCACAGCGGCGCAGGGCGTGGGATTGAAATCCGCTCAAAAGATCATTTTGGAATTAAAGGATAAGCTCACCCGATGGGACATCGATTGGGATATGGAGCCGACCGCTGACACAACGGATATCCCCACAGGCGATGTGACTAAGGAAGCACTCAATGCCCTTGTCGTGCTTGGCTATTCGCGCCAGGAGGCTTCCGCCGCCATTCGCAAGGCAAGCGGCTCAACCTTAGAGGAGATCATCCGCTCGGCACTCACAAAGCTCATGTAAGCACATAGTAAAAGGAAAACATTACAATGATCAAAAGCAACAAGGATAAGCACTACGAGGAAGAAGAATTCGATTTTGAAAACCGGATCGTCTCTTCCTCCGAAACGCCGGAGGACTATGACCAAGAGCTTTCCCTTCGTCCGAAAGCCTTAAAGGACTATGTGGGGCAGACAAAGGTCAAGGAAAAGCTCGCCATTTCCATGCAGGCGGCTAAAATGCGCGGCGAAGCGCTCGATCACATTCTGCTGCACGGACCGCCCGGACTTGGAAAAACCACCCTTTCCACCATCATTGCCGCTGAAATGGGCGTGGATATCCGCATCACCTCCGGTCCGGCCATTGAAAAACCGGGAGTGCTTGCAGCATTGCTCACCAATCTAAAACCGATGGATATCCTGTTCATCGATGAGATCCACCGCCTGCCGCGGCAGGTAGAGGAAATTCTGTACCCGGCGATGGAGGATTACAATTTGGATATCATCACCGGCAAAGGTCCTTCGGCGCGGAGCATCCGTCTGCCGCTTCCGCCGTTCACCTTGGTCGGCGCGACCACACGCGCCGGACAGCTCTCCTCCCCCTTGCGCGACCGCTTTGGCAATCTCTACCGGTTAGAGCTGTATACCTCGGAAGAGCTAGCCGATATCGTTTGCCGCAGTGCCGATATTCTGGGCGTCAAGGTGCATCCGGAGGGAGCCTATGAGATCGCCCGCCGTTCGCGCGGAACGCCGCGTATCGCCAATCGTATGCTCAAGCGTGTGCGCGACTATGCACTCGTCAAGGCGGATGGCGTGATCACACGTGAGGTTGCCGGTGCAGCCCTCGATATGCTCGAGGTGGACGAATTGGGACTGGATATGACCGACCGCCGGATGCTAAGCGCCATCATCGAATTCTTCGATGGCGGACCGGTAGGTCTTGAAACGCTTGCTTCGACCATCGGTGAGGAAGCCATCACACTGGAGGACGTATACGAGCCGTATCTTTTACAGCTCGGCTTTCTCAATCGTACCCCACGCGGCCGCTGTGCCACACGCGGCGCGTATGAGCATTTAGGCTTTGCCTATCCGGAACGCCGGGAGGAAAAAGCACGTGTGCAGAATGCTACACTCTTTGAT
>CAZAWG010000349.1:0-1774 GCA_964488785.1 uncultured Oscillospiraceae bacterium
GAGCTGCACACCGCCGGGAATAAGTGTACCGTGCAGCTCCGTTAACTCCGGGTCAGCACGCACTACACGGGCAGCGCCTGGCAGGTGTTCCGGCAGAGTGCTCTCGAATTTCACGGGGAATTCGACTTTATCCGAAAAAAGGATACCACATTGTGGGAGGGTATAGACTTCCATTTGCATTCGCTCCTTTTTGGTTTTGTATAGTGTATGAGGCAGCGAAAAGAAATAGAACGATGCTTTATTTTTTCTTATCCCGCAGGAAAAGGCGCAAAATAGGCTTCAAAAAATGTGGGGGCTTGAGCAGAACGATCTTCATACAAAGGCTTCCTTTCAAAGAATGGATTCAAGGACATTTCAGGGCAAGAAGTCCGGCTGCGATCAGCAAAACAGCTTGCAGGATAATGAGCACACCGGCAGGAAGAAAGCTGGCAAACAGAATACCGACGCCAAGGCATAACACGCCAGCTCCAAAGCAGGCTGCTGTTTTTTTCAAGGGATCGCCTCCTTTTTCGACTCACGGTTTTATTGCAGTATATGCGTTCCAGCCGTCTTTTGCCACCGGTTTTGAAAAAAAACAGCTTTTTTCAAAGAAGCACTTGACAAAAGGGCTTTTTTTTTATATCCTATTAATCAGGAGAGATCACATACATTATAAAAAAACGGAGGAACAAAGAATGCTTATAGGGATCGATATCGGTGGCACAAAATGCGCCTGCATCAGTGCGCTGCGCACGTCTGAAGGTGTAGAAATACTTGCACGCGAAGCCTTTGAAACAGCAAAATACACGCCCATGGAGGCACTTGAAAAATTTGACGAGCTGGTTCGGAGCATGACCAAAGGAGAAAAGCCGGAGGGCATTGGGATCAGCTGTGGCGGACCGCTTGACAGTGAGCGCGGTATCATCCTTTCGCCGCCCAACCTTCCGGGCTGGGATGAAATCGAGGTCGTGCGGCATTTTGAAGAGACCTTTGGCGCACCGGCACGGCTGATCAACGATGCCAATGCCTCGGCTCTGGCAGAATGGCGATATGGAGCCGGAAAGGGAACCAAAAACATGATCTTTCTGACGTTTGGCACCGGACTCGGCGCCGGCTTGATCCTGAACGGGGCGCTGTATGAGGGCACCAACGGTATGGCCGGGGAGGCAGGACACATTCGCCTTGCGCCCTTTGGTCCGGCAGGATACGGAAAATGCGGCTCGTTTGAAGGCTTTTGCAGCGGCGGTGGGATAGCGGAGCTTGCGCGGAGTATGGCGTTAGAAGCCAAGCAGCGCGGCGAAAGTCCCTCGTTTATCGGCGAGCATGGACTGCAAAGCACGCAGATCAC
Organism: uncultured Oscillospiraceae bacterium; assembly: GCA_964488785.1. Lineage (GTDB taxonomy): Bacteria > Bacillota > Clostridia > Oscillospirales > CAG-382 > UMGS882. Next base: position 1,328 of record CAZAWG010000349.1, read on the forward strand.
GGCAAAGTCGGTCGCTCTTGCGGCGCGAGCCGGAGACAAAACGGCGTGTGAGGTGTTCCGCATATGTGCGGAGAAATTAGGCGAGGGATTAGCGGTATTGGTGGATCTGTTCAATCCGGAGGTCGTCGTTATCGGCAGCATATATGCGCGGTGTGAGGATCTTCTTCGCGAGGGTGCAATGAAAAAGCTATGTGAAGAAGCACTTCCTGCAAGCAGCCGGGTTTGCCGTCTTGCACCGGCTCTGCTTGGCGAACAGATCGGCGATTATGCTGCGCTTGCCTGCGCGGAAGCGGCTCTGCAATGATCACTTGGCGTGTATAACAGAAATATCGAATGTGTACCAAAAGGGACTGTTGTAAAATGCAACAGTCCCTCAGTATGTCGTAAAACCAAAGTTCAGTTCTTTTGCGGAGCTTTTCTTGTTAGAAAAGCGACCGAGGTCAAGGG
>CAZAWG010000350.1:0-1770 GCA_964488785.1 uncultured Oscillospiraceae bacterium
GCTTCGCAGAAAGCGGCGAAAGCGCCGCTGCAATACTCGCGTTATACGTTTGCAATAGCAAAATGTTTGGAATCTCGCGAAATAGTCTTGCAAAATTCCCAAAATGTGATATAATGCGGCGAAAGCGCCGCTGCAATACTCGCGTTATACGTTTGTAAAAGCAAAATGTTTGGAATCTCGCGAAATGGTCTTGCAAAATCCCCAAAATGTGATATAATATAGTTGTAAAGCCTTTGTAAGGCTTGAATTTGAAACGGAGGTATTAGTATGATCAACTCTGTCATTACCATCAGTCGTCAATACGGAAGCGGTGGACGCTTTGTTGCACGCAAGCTTGCCGAACGTCTGGGTATCCCTTTTTACGATAACGAAATTATTACCATGGCTGCCAAGGAAAGCGGCTATGCCGAGAATTTGTTCGAAAAAGCAGAACAAGTCTCCACGCACAGTCTGTTGTATTCCTTATCCATGTTCGGTACAGCCGCCGGTGTATATGGTTTACCGTTATCGGACAAGGTTTTTCTCATTCAATCGGATATCATTAAGCAATGTGCCGCCAAGGGACCGTGTATCATTGTCGGGCGCTGTTCGGACTACGTATTAAAGGAACAGAACAATTTGATCAACTTTTTTCTGTATTCCGACATCGATTCTCGTATAAATCGTGTTCAGAAATACTACGAAAACGATTCAAAGGACCTTCGTGAGGATATCGAACGCCGCGATAAAAAGCGTGCGACCTACTATAATTATTACACCACCCAGCGTTGGGGTGCGACCGAAAATTACCACTTGTCCTTACACACCGATGCTGTCGGCGTTGACGGATGTGTGGATATTTTAGAGGCCTTTGTCAAGGCGCATGAGCGCGAAGCTTTATAAGCAAATAAACACCTGATTTCCGAACGAAACCAGGTGTTTTCTTTTTCTTTTACGGTCTTATTCAAAATAGGAGTCGGCGGTAACGATCCCCTGCCCTTTGAGAAAATCGTACATTTCATGAACACGTTCCCCAACATATTCCTCCTTGCGGTGACAGTCGGAGCCAACACTGACAGCAAGACCGGCGTTGCGCACAATACGCTGTTGTTCTTCGTTATGCAAAAATTCCTCCACATAGCTATGCTTACGGTAGAAGTGGATGCTGTCATAGGACACGTTCATTTCCCAGAAAATGCCGTGCTTGGCAAGCTCTGCAAAATAGACGGAAGGCTCATAGCCGTATTTTGCGCAATATGCAAACAGATCGGTATGTGCAATGCCGCATCGGATACCAAGCTTTTCGCAGAACTCGATGAGTTTTCCTCCCACAACGCTGTCATCGTTTGTAATATGTTCGATCAACGCATAATCAAATTCGGATAGCTCTCCGGCCGTATACGGTCTATACAGATCAGGAACTGTAGGAAGCTCAATGCCGCAAAGCAGCTTGATACGGTCAATGTATTTAGGTGCCAGGTCGCGCACCTTTTTCACATACTGTGCTGTGCGCTCCCCTATGCCATAGCTGTGGTCGCTGATACCAAGCAGGCGAACGCCGTTTTCGATGGCTGTGGTGATCAAACGCTCCGGTCGGTCAATGCCGCAATCGGAAAACAGGGAATGTGTGTGCAGATCGAACACTCTGCGTGCGGCGTCCTTCCGAAGCAGCTCGATACAGCCCGCATATTCCCCATGCCCCTGAATATCGAAGATCACGGGAGCATGATTCAAGACACCGTCGCTCCATGTGCGGAAAAAGGAGGCAAGCGAGATCAGACAGCCATACAT
>CAZAWG010000351.1:0-1765 GCA_964488785.1 uncultured Oscillospiraceae bacterium
ACCGACATTGCCGCAAGACCTGCCACCAATTTGAGCAAAAACAACATTCTGTTTTATACCGCCGCTGAAGGCGGAAAGACACTGCCGGTCACGTCGGGCACCGACGAAGGCGATGAAGGAAACGAGGGCAATAGCGGCACAACTGTCGATCCCGATGACGGCGGTACAAAGATCGAACCCGATGAGGGAGCCGTCATTGTAAAGCCGGATCCGGGCAAGGTTCTTGCAACGCTAAGCGAGAAGGTGGTTGAGGGGACGGATATTATCGTAAAGCCGGATCCGGGCGAGGTCGTTGTAAAGCCCGATCCGGGAGTTGACATAAAGCCTGACCCGACCGACCCCGATCCGACCGACCCCGATCCCGGCGATGATACGGGGGACGAGGACGACACGCAAACGCCGGATATCGGCGCCGAGACCGGCATGATCGGCAACACACATATTCGCACCGATAGCTACAAGCTTACCCTTCTCGACCCGGAGCGCACCTTTTCCGTTGCGGAAAAAGAAGTGAGCGGCACACGCGGCGAAACACTGACGTTAAGCTACGAAAACGCCTGTGTTGCCGATGAAACGGCAAACGAATACATTTCTGCCCTGATCGTGAGAAGCGGATGTGTGTCCTACTACGCCCGTCTTGCCAAGGCAGAAACAGAAAGCGGCACGGTACAATTCACCATTCCGACCGATATCGCCTATGGAACCTATGAATTACGTCTGTTCAATGAGCAGATCAACGGCGACCGCATGACCGACTATGCCAGTGCCTTCCAGACAATCACGCTGACGGTCAAAAAAGCAGATGGCTTTGCAATCGAGTCTGCCCGGGTGGAAAACGACACGACAACGGTTCGCTTTCTTGCGACCCATGCCGGCACCTACACGCTGATCCTTGTAAACTATGACAACGGACGCTTAATAGGCTTTGAAGCATTCCCTGTTACCATCACCAAGGAGGAAACAGGAATGTATATCGACCGGACGGTGGAATATGTGTTAGAGCCAGGCGACAAGGTTCTTTTGTGGCTAAATACAGAGGAAATCTCGCCGTTGTGTGAGGCGTATAAGCGAACATAAGCAAAACAGAACCAAAACGAAATAGAAACAGAAGCGCTCGCCAAAACAGCGAGCGCTTCTTTACGCCTTTCAACCGTCCTTTTGCAGCCACTCCGGGAGCGGACCCGCTGTCAGCACCGCCTCCACCTCATCGATATCGCACAGATGGTGACTTTGCAGAAGACCGAGCTTCTTTCCGGTACATAGCAGATAGCTCTTGTTGGAGCGGCGCAGCATGGCGCGGCGCACCAGATTTTCTTCCTCGTTAAAATCGGTGATCGCGCCGTTCTGATGTACCCCCTCACAGGAAAAAAAGCAAAAATTTGCATGATAATTGTGTATTGAGGAAAACGTTTCATCGCCAAACAGAGACAGTGTTGAACGGTTGAGTATGCCGCCGGTGCTGATAATGCGTAATTCCGGATAATTGACCGCTTCCGAGAGAATACGCACGCCGTTGGTGATAACGGTTATATCCTTTTTTCTTGTAAGAAAGGGCAAAAGTGCCAAAGCACTGGTCGAAGCATCCAAAAATACGACATTGGCTTCTCTCACAAGAGACGCCGCTTTTTCAGCAATGACCTGCTTTTCCGACACATTTTCCAGAGAACGGATCATATAGGGTATTTTGAGGGCCGATACGCCATTGGCTTCCAAGCGTGCGCCTCCATGGATACGCTTCAGCATATGCTGCTTTTCCAGTCTGGCA
>CAZAWG010000352.1:0-1749 GCA_964488785.1 uncultured Oscillospiraceae bacterium
GGTGGACAGCCTGTAAAGGAGAAATAAGCTATTATGACCGATTTCGTACATCTTCATTTGCACAGTGAATACAGTTTGCTTGACGGTGCCTGCCGCCTGACGGAAATTCCGGCAGCGGTCAAGGCTGCCGGTGGTTCGGCGGTCGCTGTGACCGACCATGGCGTGATGTACGGAGTGGTGGATTTTTACCGTGCTTGTAAGAAAGAGGGCATTCATCCCATCATTGGGTGCGAAATATATGTGGCGCCCGGCTCCCGTTTCGACAAGGAAAAGCGCGAGGATGGCAATTACTATCATCTTGTTTTGCTGTGCAAGGACAGGACCGGGTATCAGAACCTGATCCGTCTGGTGTCACGCGCCTTTACGGAAGGCTTTTATTCCAAGCCGCGTGCGGATATCGAATTGCTACGCGAATATCATGAGGGGCTTATTGCACTGTCGGCGTGCTTAGGGGGCTATATCCCCAAGCATATCGTGGCAGGCGATATCGAGGGCGCGAAAAAGCACGCGCTTTTATTAAAGGAAATTTTTGGCGAGGATCATTTTTATTTGGAGCTTCAGGAGCATGGCATTCGTGAGCAGAGACTCGTCAACACGGTGCTTTGCGAGATGGCCTCCTCTCTTTCGATCCCACTTGTGGCCACCAACGATGTGCATTATCTAAAAAAAGAGGATGCCGAAAATCAGGAGATCCTCATGGCCATCCAGATGAACAAGACACTGGCGGAAAAGCAGTCCTTTGCCTTTGAAACGCATGAGTTTTACCTCAAAACCGGCGATGAGATGGCACGGCTTTTTAAGGAGCATCCGGAAGCTATCGAAAATACCGTTAAGATCGCCGAGCGGTGCCGGTTTGATTTTGAATTTGATAAGCTGTTTCTTCCGGCGTTCTATCCACCGGAGGGGCTGGATTCCAAGACCTATTTGAAAAAGCTGTGCGAGGAGGGCTTAGAGCGCCGCTTTTCCGCCATGCGGCAGGCGGGTCTTGCCTACGATGAAACGGAATACACCGAACGTTTGGCGTATGAATTGGATACCGTTATCCGTATGGGGTATGCGGAATACTATCTCATTGTCAACGATTTTATTTCCTATGCCAAAGGAAAGGGTATTCCGGTCGGCCCCGGACGCGGTTCGGGTGCCGGAAGCCTTGCGGCATATGCCCTTGGTATCACCGATGTCGATCCCATCAAATACGGGCTTCTGTTTGAACGCTTCTTAAACCCAGAACGTGTGAGTATGCCTGATTTCGATGTGGATTTCTGCTATGAGCGGCGAAGCGAGGTCATCGAATATGTAGCCGAAAAATACGGACGTGACCATGTGGCGCAGATCGTGACCTTTGGCACTATGGCGGCAAGACAGGCGATCCGCGACGTGGGACGCGTGATGGGACTAAGCTATGCCGAGGTGGACAGTGTTGCCAAAAACGTGCCGTTTGCCTTGAATATGACACTCGAACGTGCTATGAAGGAAAATAAGGTGCTTGCCGAGCTTTATGAAACCGACCCGACACTTCGCCATATGATCGATGTGGCAGGCCGTTTGGAGGGAATGCCGCGTCACGCTTCCATCCATGCCGCCGGTGTGGTCATCACGGATAAGCCGGTGAGCGAATATGTGCCGCTTGCCGAAAACCGTGGTGCGGTGGTCACTCAGTTCACCATGAACACGGTGGCGGATCTGGGGCTGCTCAAGATCGATTTTCTGGGATTACGATACCTGACGGTCATTTCGGATGCCGAACGG
>CAZAWG010000353.1:0-1727 GCA_964488785.1 uncultured Oscillospiraceae bacterium
GAATTGAAGCGCTGCGGTGCAGACCGTGTCGCTTTAGCGTTAGACCGGGAGCTTGACTATTCGTTTTCCTCACCGGAAAATCTTCGCTTGCTTCGGGACTTGGTCACCTATTACCGCGACAATGGGCTGGAAGTCCTTGTTTGGTTAGGTGAGACGTTAGGACACGATGGCAGCGTAAAATTTAATTCAGACTACACCCGCATGAAAGCCTTTGGAAATGGGGACGAACTGGTGGAAATCGGGGCATTTTGCCCGTTAGATGAGAAATTCACAGCGGATTTTTGCACCTGGGTGAAGAATGTCGCCGAATGCGGTCCCGATATGATCCTATTAGACGATGATTTCCGCTTGAGCAACCGTGCAGGCGTGAGCATGGGCTGCTGCTGCGACAAGCATTTACGGCTGATGGAAAAAAAGCTCGGCACAGAAATTGACCGAGACAGCTTAAAAAAGCTTGTATCGGAAAGAGGCGACAACCCCTATCGCGATGCTTTTTTGGATTCTCAAAAGGACGCGATGGAGGGCTTCGCAAGGGCTTTACGAAGGACGATCGATGCGGTCGAGCCTTCCATTCGACTCAGCTTTTGTGCCTGCACCGGCTCGTATGGAAATGAGGGCTGGGATGCATATGAGGTCTCGCGCATCATGGCGGGCAACACAAAGCCCTTCCTTCGCACGATCGCGGCGCCCTATTGGGCAAGGGACTGTAGTAACACGCTGGGTGAGATCATAGAGACGCAGCGAAGCCAACTCGGAAAAATGCCGGATGGCGAGGTGTTTGTGGAGGGCGATACCTATCCGCGCCCCCGACCGAACTGCCCGGCGGCTCTGTTGGAATGCTACGACATGATCATCCGCGCCGATGGACGTGCGGATGGAATATTGCGCTATGTGCTTGATTATGTTTCGGATGCCGATTATGAGACGGGCTACATCGATGCCATGGTGGAAAACGAAAGCGTATACCGCGCGATAAGCGAGATGTTTGACGGCCGCAAATGCACCGGCGTAAAGCCGTATATTTCGCGTACCGCCGGCGATAAGCTCGGTTTGTTCGAAAGACCCGGTCTTGTGGCTCCGGCGTTTCGGTTCGCTTCGCAAAATGCGCTTCCGACCACCTATGAGGACGGCTATGTCAATGTCATTTTCCGGGAACACGCCCTGACCGTGAGCAAGGAGGAGCTGAAAAACGGGAGCATCCTCGATATAACCGCCGCTAAAATATTGATGGAACACGGCATTGACGTGGGTATTGAGGAAATTCTTCCCGATTCGGAGCACGCCCAAAGGGGCTTCACCGATCTGCCGCAGGAATATTTCATCGAGCAGGGCGTTTATGTTCGCTTATGGCATGGCGTGCATCCGTGCAGGGTCAAGCTGAAGGACGGCTGCCGCGTCATTTCTGAATATGTGTACGGTCAAAAAGCAAGACAGACCGCCGATTTTGAATATGAAAACGCCGAGGGAATGCGCTTCCGGGTGATGACCTTTGACGCCGGAGAAGCGGTACATTCGATGGATTGGCTGTCTACCTACGCCAAAAGAAGAAGTCTGGTAAAAAGCATAAAGTGGTTAGGAAAGCCGTTGGATGCTTCGCCGGTCGGCAATTATCCGGATTTATATTTACTCACCAAGGAAAAGGGCAAGACCTTAAGTGTCGGTGCATGGAATTTGTTTGCGGATAAGATCAAACACCTGCAGCTGCGCATAGAAAAGCCCTTCAAAGA
>CAZAWG010000354.1:0-1725 GCA_964488785.1 uncultured Oscillospiraceae bacterium
GCTTGCTCACTAACGATATCGAAGTGGCAAATAAGGCGCGTAAATGGTCAACACAGGCAAGAGAAAATGCCCCCTGGTATCAGCATGAGGAGGTCGGCTATAACTACCGCATGAGCAACGTTGTTGCCGGCGTTATCCGTGGTCAGTATCCACATTTGGAGGAACACATTGCTCAGAAAAAGGCGGTCTACGAACGCTATCGCGATGGTCTTGCCGATCTGCCGATCACGATGAATCCCATCGTTTCGGACAGTGAGCCGAACTATTGGCTCTCGGCAATGCTCATCGATGAAGAATATATGTGCCGTCAGGTCAGAGATGACTCTGAGGCGCTCTACATAAAAGAGCCGGGCAAGACCTGCCCGACTGAGATATTGGAGAAGCTGGCAAGCTGTAACGCTGAAGGCAGACCGATCTGGAAGCCGATGCATATGCAGCCCATGTACCGTATGCACGAATTCGTGACGCGCCAAGGCAGCGGTCGCTGCCGCACGAATGCCTATATCGCGGGCGGTGTGAAAGACGTTGGCGCGGATATTTTCGAGCGTGGACTGTGCTTGCCGAGCGATAATAAAATGACGAAAGAGGAACAGGACGGCGTGATCGAGATCATCCGCAGCTGTTTCGCTTGAACGAGGTGCTTATGTACGCAAAATACTTCAAAAGGGTCATGGACTTTGCAATGTCGCTTTTGGCACTTATCGTTCTGTCGCCGCTTTTGCTGATCCTTGCCCTGGTCGGCGCGATCGCGATGCACGGAAATCCGTTTTTCACGCAGCCGCGCCCCGGTAAGAAGGGAAAAGACGGCAGAGAAAGGATCTTCAAGCTGATCAAATTTCGCACAATGTCCAATGCAAAGGATAAGGACGGAAATCTCCTGCCCGACGAGGTGCGCTTAAATAAATACGGAAAATTCTTGCGTTCCACCTCGCTCGATGAGCTGCCGGAATTGATCAATATCCTTGTCGGTTCGCTTAGTATTTGCGGACCGCGCCCGTTTCTGGTGCGTGATATCGTCTTTATGTCGGACGCTCAGCGCAGACGTCACGATGTGCGCCCCGGTCTTACGGGACTGGCGCAGGTAAATGGCAGAAATAACATCACCTGGGAGCAGAAGATCGAATACGATCTGCAATACATAGATCAGAAAATCACGTTTTTGGGGGATGCAAAGATCATCCTGCAAACCGTAGGCAAGGTCTTAAAGCGCAGCGATACCGTCCGAGAGGGAACGGAATCGGACATGGACTTCGGCGATTGGCTGATGCTTGAGGGAAAAGTGGACCGTGAAACGTACGAAACAAAACAGAAGGAAGCAAAGGACTTGCTAATGCTGTAAAAAGGATGCGTGCTTTTATGAAAAAAACATTAGGGCAGAAAATACGATCCTTCTTCCGTAAGTGGATGAGTGCCAAAATCATTCCGCATATGGTCTTGAACGGGTGGCGGATCTTTTTCTATCGCTTGTGCGGGTATAACATCGGAAAAAATGTCTTTATCGGCATGAGATGCTACTTAGACGACCTCGAACCGCATATGTTCACCGTCGAAGATAACTGTATCATTTCCTATGGCGTGTTTTTTGCTTGCCATGGACAAAATCAACAGCATACGCCGATCACGATAAAGAAGGGCGCCTATATCGGCATGAGAGCAAATGTCATATCCGGAAAAAACGGAGTGACGATTGGCGAAAATGCGGTGATTGGTGCTTGCACATTGGTT
>CAZAWG010000355.1:0-1723 GCA_964488785.1 uncultured Oscillospiraceae bacterium
CCCTTGGTCAGGTCGTAGCTGGAGACCTCGACGGTCACCTTATCGCCCGGAAGAATCTTGATGAAATTCATGCGAAGTTTTCCGGAGATATTAGCGGTTACGACATGATCATTGGGAAGCTTTACAAGGAACGTAGCGTTCGGCAATGCCTCTGTGACCACGCCCTCAAATTCGATTACATCATCCTTGGACAATTCGATCCCTCCAATTCCTGTGTGTCTGCAAGTATACGGCGAACCTCTTCATCGCTCGATACAGCACCTGCTCCGGCGGAAAGGTATTCCAGATGGAGTACGTTTTTTCGCTTAGGGGTTTTAATGCTGTATTTATCACCATCGGCAACCAGCGCAAAGGCTTTTCCGCGCCGATCGGTTTCGAAGGACATTACGACAAAGCACTTGGCGCGTGTGCGTCCGGTTCGCGAACGAACCACCGCACCAACGCCTGCCTCGTTCGAAAACGCCTTGCAGACCTTCAGTTTTCTTTTACGATCAAAGCTCATAATACAGTGAGTATCTCAGGACCGTTTGCCGTGATCAGAATGGAGTTTTCGTAATGAGCGGAAAGCTTTCCGTCATCCGTCACGACCGTCCAATCGTTTTCAAGCACCGAAACCTCAGCTGTTCCGACATTGACCATTGGCTCGATCGCCAGCGTCATGCCCTCATACAGCCGTGTACCGCGCCCGGCTCTGCCGTAGTTGGGGACCTCCGGGTCCTCGTGCAGATGAGCGCCCACGCCATGACCGACAAAATCTTTGACCACCGCATAGCCCGCCGCTTCGACGTGCTGTTGGATGGCATGGGAGATATCGCCCAGGCGATGTTCGGGAGAAGCAAACCGAATCCCCTCGAAAAAGCTTTCACGGGTGATGCGCTCCAGGCGCACCGCCTCCTCTGAGACAGTTCCACAGAACAGCGTTCTTGCCGCGTCGCCGTGGTAGCCCTTATAGCAAGCTCCCACATCGACCTTGACAACATCGCCCTCGATGAGCAACCGCCTGCCGGGGATCCCATGAATGACTTCCTCGTTCACACTGATGCAGGCACTGGCCGGAAAGCCGTTATAGTGCAGGAACGACGGAACTGCATTATGCGACGTGATGAAGCGGTGCAGCTCGGAATCGATATGCCCGAGCGTAACACCGGGCTTAATCAGTGTTGCAGCAAGCTCCAGCGCACCGGCTGTGATCTTCCCGGCTTCGCGCATCAGCGCGATCTCTTGATTATTTTTGATCTTAATCATGCAAAACCAGTCCTTAACGGTAGTCAGTAATTTACCGGCTTATTCATCGATACCCAGTGCTTTTGCAGTAAGCGCTGTCGTATCCTTCAGCTCTTTCTGACCGATCACGGTGCGAAGCACGCCCTTTTCGTCATAGAACGCCTTGAGCGGCTCTGTTTCACGGTGATAGACATCAAGTCTGCTTTTGACAACATCGGGATGATCGTCCTTACGAACGGTAAGCTCCGCGCCGCAGGCATCACAGATTCCCTCTGTTTTTGTGGGATTGAACAGGATGTGATAGGTCCCGCCGCATTTTGGGCAGGTACGTCTGCCGCTCATGCGTGCGATGATATCGTCATCCGAGACTTCGATATTCAAAACGACATCGATCTTCACGCCCATTTCGTCCAATGCCTTTGCCTGGGGAATGGTACGGGGGAATCCGTCCAGGATGAAGCCGTTCCGGCAGTCATCCATATCAAGTCTATCCTTGATG
>CAZAWG010000356.1:0-1710 GCA_964488785.1 uncultured Oscillospiraceae bacterium
GCCTATATGAGGCGGCCATGGACCTCGGCTGCAACCGCCGCCAGGCGTTTTTCAAGGTGGTCATTCCGGAGATCATGCCGGGTATCGTTTCCGGCTTCCTTATGGCACTTACCTATTCCATCGATGATTTCGTTATCAGCTATTTCACCAGCGGTACGACCTCGCAGACGCTCCCCGTGGTCATCTACAGCATGACCAAAAAGCAGATCACGCCGACCATTTATGCGCTGTCCACACTGCTATTCGTGGGTGTTTTGGCGGTGCTTTTGGTGTATAATCTGGTGGATATGCGCTTTGAGAACGAAAAAAATAAAGCGGCCGGAGCTTCTAAAAAAGCATAAACCGGTCGAAAGAAGCAAAGGAGAAGCCTACATGAAAAAAAGAATCTTTTCAGCCGTTTTCGCTTCGGCTCTGACAGCCCTTCTTGCTTTTGGCGCGACAGCCGCTGTCACCGTTGAGGATGAAAGCTACTACGCCGCCTTTCGCGATAAGAATATCACACTGAATGTCTACAACTGGGGCGAATACATTTCGGACGGAACAGACGGCAGTCTGGATGTTATCAAGGAATTCGAAGAAATTTCCGGTATCGATGTCAATTACACCATGTTTGATACCAACGAGGATATGTACGCGAAAATTGCGCACGGCGGTTCGCAGTATGACATCATCATCCCGTCCGACTATATGATCGCACGGCTTATCGATGAGGAGCGTCTGGAAAAGTTGGATTATGCCAACATCCCCAACATTTCCATGATCGATGATAAATATCGCTACACCGATTTTGACCCGAACGCTGAATACTCTGTTCCGTACACCTGGAGTATGGTGGGACTTGTATACAACACAAAATACGTCACCGCCGAGGAAGCAAGCACGTGGGACGTTTTGTGGGACGAAAAGTTCACCGGCAAGGTGCTTATGTTTGGCAACAGCCGCGATGCGTTTGGCTTAGCACTCAAAAAGCTTGGCTATTCGCTCAATACCGAGAATTTGGATGAGATCGATGAGGCGGCCGAGGCTCTGACGGCGCAAAAGACGGTCAACCAGATGTATGCCATGGATCAGACCTTTGATAAGATGGCCAATGAAAATGCCTACGCCGCACCGTATTACGCCGGGGACTGTTTGACCATGATGGAGCGAAATGCTTCGCTTGCCTTCTCCTATCCCAAGGAGGGCGTGAACCAGTTCATCGATTCCATCTGTATCCCCAAAGGCACGAGCAACAAGCAGGCGGCAGAGGCCTTTATCAACTTCCTTTGCGAGACTGAGATCGCGCTTGCCAACTGCGAATACATCTCCTACTTCACGCCGCAGACCGAGGCGATGGCACTTGTCGAGGTGGACGAGCGTATCGTGCCGAGTGATGAGGTGCTTGAAAAATCCGAGACGTTCGTGATGTTAGGCGATGAAGCCAATGCCCACATGGAGGAGCAGTGGCTAAAGATCCGCAGTACGTCCATGTTCGACAGTCCGATCTATCTGCTTGCGTTGATTCTGTTATTGGCGCTTGTCATTTTCATCATTCTGTATGTTGTGCGCAAGAAAAAGAACGCAAAGATCGATTATTAAATCAAATGAAAATTCCCGAAGTCATTGAGACTTCGGGAATTTTGCTTTATACCGTTCGTTTATTAAAATCCGAAAAAGTCATACGCATTCCGATAGCTGATATCGTAGACCATCTGTCCGACTGCATCGAAG
>CAZAWG010000357.1:0-1708 GCA_964488785.1 uncultured Oscillospiraceae bacterium
GTATTCACTCCGCTGATCTCCACCTTTCCACCTCGCACTTTTTTTCCTCCTTACCATGTTCTACTATGAGTATTTCCGGTAGGGAAGAATTCATACATAATTATGGCTTCATCTCGTATTCCTTTGCCTATTATGGCGAAATGCTTACCTATCTCGACATGACGGCACCCATGGCACTGTTCTCGCTCATTGCCTGGCTAAAGCACCCGTTTAAGGGCAATCAGGCCGAGGTGGAGGTGGCACGCCTATCGCAGAAGGTCAGCGGGGCTATGATGCTCCTCACAGCCATCGTGACTGCCATCTTTTATTTCATCCTCGCCTATTTCCATACCGCCAATATCGTCCCCAGCACCATTTCAGTCAGCACAAGCTTTTTAGCGGTCTATCTTACCTATAAGCGCTCGGCACTGTATGCACTTGCCTATGCCGCCGATGACGTGGTACTCATCGTTTTGTGGGTGTTAAAAACACAAGCTATATTTCGGTGGTGGTCTGCTTTATAGCGTTTTTGATCAACGATCTGTATGGCTATCTTAGCTGGCAGAGGATGGAAAAACGGCAAAACAATGCGTGACTGTCAAAAAACACATAATTTAGACGAGAAAATGCATTTTCATTTGTGCAGATTTGTGGTAAACTGATATCAGTAAATTTATATGAAAGAGGTGCTTTCTATGAGCTTATATCCTAAGATCGGCATTCGCCCTGTCATTGATGGACGTTGGGGTGGGGTGCGCGAAAGTCTTGAAATCCAAACCATGAATATGGCAAAAGCGGCGGCAGAGCTGATCTCCTCCACGCTTCGCTATACCGATGGAACGCCGGCACAGTGTGTCATCGGCTGTACGACCATCGGTGGCGGCGCTGAGGCGGCTATGGTCGCAGAGCAGTTCGCCGGCGAAAACGTGGTTGCCACCCTTTCGGTCACACCCTGCTGGTGCTATGGCAGTGAAACGATGGATCTTGATCCGAAAACCATCAAGGCGGTCTGGGGCTTCAATGGAACCGAACGCCCGGGTGCGGTGTATCTGGCTGCCGTTATGGCGGCTCATGCCCAGCGCGGACTTCCGGCCTTCTCGATCTATGGTCATGATGTGCAGGATATGACCGATACCACCATTCCGGCCGACGTTGCCGAGAAGATCCTTCGCTTTGCCAGAGCAGCTCTTGCCGTGGGTCAGATGAAGAACAAGGCATATGTCAACATCGGCGGCGTGGCTATGGGTATTGCCGGTTCGTTCTGTGATGCTTCGTTTATGCAGCAGTATCTGGGCATTCGCGCAGAGTGGGTGGATCTCACCGAGGTGCTTCGCCGCGTAAAGTTAGAAATCTACGACAAGGATGAATACGAAAAGGCTCTTGCCTGGATCAAAGCCAACTGCAAGGAAGGCTTCGATAAGAATGCCGGCAAGAATTTCCCGGAGATTATCAAAAAGTCCAAGGTCATCGACCCGGATAAGGATTGGGAATTCATCACTAAGTTCACCCTCATTGTCAACGATATTCTCCATGGCAACAAGAAATTGGACGAAATGGGCTGGCATGAAGAGGCTTTGGGCAGAAACGCAGTCGTGGGCGGCTTCCAGGGTCAGAGAATGTGGACAGACTGGCTTCCGAACGGTGATTTCACCGAATCGTTGCTTGCTTCCAGCTTCGACTGGAACGGCAAAACGCCTCCGTTCCCCTTTGCCACCGAAAACGATACCCT
>CAZAWG010000358.1:0-1700 GCA_964488785.1 uncultured Oscillospiraceae bacterium
ATTGCCGATGCCATTCTTTCGTATGCGCACATCGTCAAAGAGGAAACAAACCGTCAAAAGCTGTGCGGCGTATACTATGGCTACCTGTTTGAGCTTGACGGCAAGCGACTGTGGGATGCCGGCACACTGAGCTATGAAAAGGTGTTGACAAGCCCGGATATCGATATGATCTCCAGCCCCTCCTCCTATTCGCACCGCGGATATGAGGATGTCAGCGCGGTCATGACGACGAACGACACGCTCGACAGCCGTAATAAGCTGTATTTTCTGGAATTTGACCACATCACACACTTAGCCCCGGCGCTTGTCCCCGATGGGAACGGGATACCCATCCCGGGCGCAAACAGCCGCTTCGGCTCGGAAAAAGAGACGATCGATGTCATGCGGCGCGATTTTATGCTATGCTGCGCCAAACGCATGGCACTCTGGTGGTTCGATATGTTCGAGGGCTGGTTCTATTCCGAGGGCATGATGAACGAGATCGCGCGTTTCGTCAAGATCGCCGAAGAGCTGACCACACGGGATTCTTCCGGTGTGTCGGAGGTCTGCGTCATCGCCGAGGGACAGTCCTTGTGTTATGTCAACAAGCTGTCCGGTGTGAACACCATGCTTTTGGGCAAGCAACGAGAGGGACTTGGCCGCATGGGCGCTCCGTATGACCTGTATTCGGTCTGCGATATGGAGTATATCGATTTTGACAAGTATAAGCTCATCGTGCTGTTCAACCAATACAAAATGGAGAAAGCTGTGCGACAGGTGCTTCGTGAGCGTGTCTGTGTGCCCGGTAAAACGGTTCTGTTTTTTGGCCCGACCGACGGCATGACCGACACCGGTCTTTCGCTTTCACGTGCTTCCGACACCATTGGCATACGCCTTTCTGCGGATGTGGGCGAAAACCGTGCCGCCGCTTTTGAAAAAAGCTACGGCAATGGTATGACACAAACGCGCATTTTCTGCGACGATGAGACAGCCACCCCTTTGGGCTTTTTCAATG
The DNA here is from genome assembly GCA_964488785.1 of uncultured Oscillospiraceae bacterium. Classification (GTDB taxonomy): domain Bacteria; phylum Bacillota; class Clostridia; order Oscillospirales; family CAG-382; genus UMGS882. The sequence continues at coordinate 995 of CAZAWG010000358.1, forward strand.
ATGGACGTGTCAGCCTTGCATACAAAGAGGTAGACGGCGGAAATCGCCTCTTTTCTTCCATCGGTGCGTTAGATGGCGAGATTTTGCGCAAGCTTTGCAAGCTGGCCGGCGTGCATATCTATACCGACCGCTGTCCGGTTTATGTCAACCATGATATGATTGGCTTATACATGGCTCCGGGCGAAGGTGTCGTGCTTTCGCTTCCGGAGGACGGCACCTATACCGATCTGTTTAGCGGACGCGTGTATACCTCCTCTTCCCGGAGGTTAACCGTTCCGGCCGGAGAATATCGCTCGGTCATGCTGTTGCGGCGTTAATCGACCGGAAAGCAGAATGCCCCGCAGAAGAATGCTCTTCTGTGGGGCATTTTTTGTATGTGTTTGCCAAGCTATTCCGTGATCTCGATAAGCTCCCGGTCATGCTCCTTAGCGTAGCGCACGGTATACGCCGTGCCACCGACAGGTGTTCCGGAATAATAGGCGATCCCATAATGGCACTTATCGACCATTGCACGATTCCGCTTTAAAAGCAGATTTCTTGCCTGAGAAGGAGAAAGCACTGTATCCTTTCGAGCATAATGGATCACATCCGCCTGCGATAAAATAAAATCGTAATAGCGCTTCTGATTCTCGTCCCATCGGTCGCTCTGATTCAAAAACGGCAGCTCCAACAGCAGACGTATGTCCGAGAGCATTCGGACATACGT
>CAZAWG010000359.1:0-1694 GCA_964488785.1 uncultured Oscillospiraceae bacterium
GTGCTAAGGGCACAGGCTACAGCAGACGCGAGAACCGTGACTTTCTAAAAGGCGCAGTTTCTACAAGCTTACAGTAGGGTGATATGTGGAAGCCGCATAGTGCGCGTTAGTGGGGTTTGTGCGAACCGTATATTTCACACTCCACACTCAACACTCAACACTCCACACTCCTAACTCTGCTTCAACTTTAATCTGAACGATTCCGTGAAAATTGCAGCGGCGCTTTCGCCGCGCAAAAAGGATCGGCTCAAGTAAACCGACCCTTTTCTCTTCAGATATTCTTAAATGTATCTTTTAACTTATCAAAAAAGCCTTTTTTCTGGGTATTGTTCTTTTCCCCACAGGAATCCGCAAAAGCCGAAAGCAGTTCCTTCTGTTTAGCGGTCAGGTTTTTCGGCACCTCGACATTCACCCGGAAATTCAGATTTCCGCGCCGTGTGCCATGCACCTCGGTCACGCCACGATTCTTAAGTGTAAAGACCGTACCGGGCTGTGTACCCTCCGGAATGACATAATCCTCGGTACCCTCCAAGGTCGGGATACGGATAGTCGCGCCAAGTGCTGCTTCGGCAAACGTGATGGGAACATCATAGTGGATATCCAACCCCTTACGATTGAATATCTTATGCTTTGCCACCGAAACGGTCAAATACACGTCGCCATTAGGACCGCCGTTACGCCCCACATCGCCCTGTCCACGAAGGGTAATGCTCTGTCCATTATCGATACCGGCCGGGATATTGACCGTGAAATTCTTTTGCTTACGCAGATACCCCTTACCGGAGCAGGCGGAACAAGGATTCGTAACGATCTTGCCCGTACCGCCGCATTTATCACACGCTTTTTCGGTCTGCATTATCCCAAGCGGAGTACGTTGTGCTGTGCGCACACGTCCGGTTCCCGAGCAGGCAGAGCAGGTTGTGGGGCTTGTGCCCTTGGCAGCACCGCTTCCGGCACAATCCGGGCACATTTCAATACGATAGAATTTGATGTCCTTACTGCATCCGAACACGGCTTCCTCAAAGGTGAGGTTGATACGCACCTCGCGATCCTCGCCCTGCATTGGTGCATTCCTACGCGAAGTGCCGCCGCCAAAGCCACCGCCGAAAATGCTGGAGAAGATATCACCCAGGTCGTCAAAGCCGCCGCCAAAGCCGCCGAAGCCACCGGCTCCTGCCCCACCGCCATAGCTTGGGTCAACGCCGGCATGACCATAGCGGTCATAGCGTGCTTTTTTCTCCGGGTCGGACAGCACGCTATAGGCTTCATTCACATCCTTGAACATCTGCTCTGCCGTAGCATCCCCTTTATTCAAGTCGGGATGATACTTTTTTGCCATCTGGCGATATGCTTTTTTTATTTCATCGTCCGAAGCGCCCTTCTGAATGCCAAGCACCTCATAAAAATCTTTCTTTTCAGCCATATTCGAAATTCCTTCACTGACATAGCTTTCGGCAGTCGCCGCACGAATGCGGCCACTGCCTACGATCTGCATTTCACACTTTACAAAGCAAGCGTATTAGACTATTACAAAAGTTCTTCGGCTTTTGCATGGACGACCCCCATACGTGGGTTCGCCCTCTTTTTTGCCGCCATATGCGACAAAAAATTCACCCACTCCTGCGTTTTTTGACGCGTTAAGGGGAATTTCGCCCTTTGCGAAGGGCGACAAAGGCTACTCGCCCTTGACCTCG
>CAZAWG010000360.1:0-1688 GCA_964488785.1 uncultured Oscillospiraceae bacterium
AGCGGCAAAAAAGAGGGCGAACCCACGTATGGGGGTCGCCCCTGCAAAAGCCGAAGGACTTTAGCAATAGCCCCTCAGCCTGTCGCAAAACCAAGCATCAGTTCTTTTGCGGAGCTTTTCTTGTAAGAAAAGCGACCGAGGTCAAGGGCGAGTAGCCCTTGTCGCCCTTCGCAAAGGGCGAAATTCCCCTTAACGCATCAAAAGACGCAGGGGTGGGTGAATTTTTTGTCGCATAGAGCGGCAAAAAAGAGGGCGAACCCACGTATGGGGGTCGCCCCTGCAAAAGCCGAAGGACTTTAGCAATAGCCCCTCAGCCTGTCGCAAAACCAAGCATCAGTTCTTTTGCGGAGCTTTTCTTGTAAGAAAAGCGACCGAGGTCAAGGGCGAGTAGCCCTTGTCGCCCTTCGCAAAGGGCGAAATTCCCCTTAACGCATCAAAAGACGCAGGGGTGGGTGAATTTTTTGTCGCATAGAGCGGCAAAAAAGAGGGCGAACCCACGTATGGGGGTCGCCCTGAAAAGCCGAAGGACTTTTGCAATAGTCTAAGGGCTTGAAAACGGCTTGTTTTCAAGCCCTTTTAATAACGCCTGTTCTCAAATATCACCACGAATGATCTTTCCGAGCCTCTCGCTCAATATTTTGCGCTCATCGTCATCTACAAGACTGAATCGATTCCCATCGTTCGGGGTGCTCAGGTAGTTCCATACACAGTAGGGAATGTCCCATTCCTTTAGTATCGTGATCATATCCCGCATCCAGTTTTCCCTGTATTGCAGCGCACAATGACGAATGGTTCCAAATTCGCCGCACCATAAGACCTTGTCCGGATTGCGCTCTAGGAAGCGTTTGGCCGGCTCCATGCATTGCCTTAAAAAATCAATATCGATCTTGGTTATATTTGCGTAGGGGTCGTGTTCGCCGTTTGTCCGGAAATACTCTCTGTAACGCTCTATATCATCGGTCGGGTAAGGCATTTTCCGGTTGTAAAACAGCGGACCGGTCTGTAGCACGCCTTGCTGATGTGTGAATATAAAGGGTTCATAGGAATGGAAGGTGTATAGAACGTTTTCGTCGTCATATACCTTCAGATCGTTGAGTCCGGGTGGGTTATTCCATTGCGCTCCTCCGATCACAATGAGCCGATCTCTGTTTTTGCTTCGAAGTGCATGGATGGTTTTTTCTGCAAGCGCGTTCCATTCGTCTGCTGCTTCGCCTGTGACCTCGTTTAAAAGCTCAAAAACGACCGAATTGTCCTGCGAAAAGGTTTCTTCTAATTGCATCCAGACGGCAATAAACCGGTTTTGCAATTCTATATCCTGCATAAGCCCGGTTTCTTCCAAAATATCACAATAGTTTCCGATGGCTTTATGCATATTCAAAATCGGACGTACCTTATACCTTTTGCACCACCTTACGAACTGCTGCAGAATATCCAGAATTTCGCTTCTGTATTCATAGGGGCTTTCTTCGAGTACGATCTGATCAAAGCCCAGACGAATGTGATCCATTCCAAGAGAAGCGATATATTCTATATCTTTTTCGGTGATATAGCTTTCAAAATGTTCTAAGTCACCTATGGTGATCTTCATCCGTTTCTCCGGAGGCAGGACATGGAACCGCTTGTAATTTGTCAACCATCCCCCAATGCCCATTCCTCTTTTCAGACCTTCGATCTGTTTCATACAATCA
>CAZAWG010000361.1:0-1684 GCA_964488785.1 uncultured Oscillospiraceae bacterium
ATCGTGTAACCGTTAAAAGCGGTTCGAGGGTTCGAATCCCTCCTTCTCCGCCAAAAGTCCACCGTATTTTTGATAGAAATACGGTGGACTTTTTCTATGCTTGAAAGCCGCTTGAAATCAAGGCTTTCACCATTTCGGAACACTCACGAACCTCGCCATAGAACCTTTCTGCGGCAGTTTTTCTGCGTTTTACGGATGTTACGGCGTTCTAAGCCGCAGCAAAACAAAGTAGACAATATTTTTCTAAAATAATATTCATTTAATTTGCTATCTGAAAGGGCTTTTCAACCGTGCCAATATTCTTCGCATGAAAAGCGAATTTGACAAAGCAGAACAGCTGTATGAAAAGCTCCTCCAAAACGATGAAACACAGGCAGAGGCCTATTGGGGGCTGATCTTATGCAAATACGGTATCGAATATGTGGAGGACCCTGTCTCCTTCAAGCGTATACCCACCTGCCATAGAGCTTCCTTCGAATCGGTCAGTGCCAGCGAGGACTACCGCTCTGCCCTATCCTACGCCGACGCCGTACAACGCACGGTATACGAAACAGAAGCCAAAGAGATCGATCGCCTGCAAAAGGAGATCCTTGCACTATCCGAAAAGGAAAAGCCCTATGATGTGCACACCGGTCCTGCCGACCGATACAGACACAGCGCCCACAACGGAAGACACCTGGACGTGTATATGTGGAAAAAGCGGTATCACTTCGCGCTTCTGTCCGGATTGCGGTCAAGCAAGGCCGGAGAAAGAAGCCGGATGGGACTGTGTATGCGGCAAGAAGAGCATCACCTCGCGTTTTTGCCCGGAATGCGGTGCAAAAAAGCCCGAAGTGAGCGCTTGGAGCTGCAAGTGCGGTAAAAAAGGTATCACATCGAAATTCTGCCCCGACTGTGGAAACCAAAAGGAGGACTAAGCCATGCACTTCAACTACAACAAACAGACTCGCTCCCTCGTTGGTGTTCGTGCATTGGTGGCGGTCATTTATATTCTCGGCTTTGCCATTGTTCCCTTCCCCAAGGACACGATCACCGTTTGGGTCGCCTTTATGTTTTCGCTCTTTTCGCTGGCTGCCGGTATCTATACCTCCCTCGAAGCCTTTGGAAAGAACGGTCCGCTCCTCAGCCGGATATATGGCTTTCCGATCTATAAGCTGGGTACAGCTTATGCTGCTGTACAGCTGTTTTTCAGCGTGGTCGTCTATGCTCTTTCGGCATTCATGGCGCTTCCTTATTGGATCGTGCTTTTGCTGTCGGCTGCGTTTTTAGTATGTGCCGCGATCGGCTTTCTTGCGGCAGACAATGCAAGGGATATTGTTGAACAGCTTGATACAGAGGCTGCCTCGTCTACAAACACCATCGAGCTATTTCAAAGGAGCATAGCCGATATGGTGAGTTCTGTAGAGGATGGCACGCTGAAAACGGAGTTAGAAGCTTTAGCCGAGGAATTACGCTACAGTGACCCCGTTTCAAGTGAAGCAACAAAGGAATTGGACGCACGTCTTGCGGACAAGATCACGGCTCTTCGCGAAACATTGCCCATTATTCTTGCAGAAAAGAGCAGTGAACAGGTAGCAGAGATACGCAAGCTGCTGAAAGAACGGAATCGTATTTGCAAAGCAAGCAAATAGCATTCGAAGTAGAATAATCGCCTTTTTACGGCGGTATGACCTAAAGGGTATAT
>CAZAWG010000362.1:0-1683 GCA_964488785.1 uncultured Oscillospiraceae bacterium
GCGGTATGTCCAAGGGAAGCGGCATGATCCAGCCGAAAATGGCGACCATGCTTGGCTTTATCACAACAGATGCCAGCATTACGCATGAGGTCTTACAGGTATTGCTCAAGCGCGTGGCTGACCGCACCTTCAACATGATCAGCGTTGACGGCGACACCAGTACCAACGACACGCTGTGCATCATGGCTTCGGGTATGGCGGAAAATGCGGTGCAGATCGACAATGCAGACAGTGAGAGCGCGCTTGCGTTTGAGAGCCTTCTTGAATATGTATGCAAATATCTCGCGCGCAAGATGGCGGCGGATGGCGAGGGGGCGACCAAGCTGCTCGAATGCCGCGTACACGGCTGTGATACGTTGGAAAACGCGCGTGTGCTTGCCAAATCGGTCATCAATTCGCCGCTTGTAAAGACGGCCATGTTTGGCGCGGATGCCAACTGGGGACGCATTCTCTGTGCGCTTGGCTATGCCGGTGTGGAATTTGATCCGCACAAGGTGGATGTCAGCTTTATTTCGGATGCCGGTGAGATCCTTGTCTGCCAAAACGGCGGCAGTGTCGGCTTCGATGAGGACAAGGCGAAAGAAATCTTATTAAAGGATTCTATCATCATGGATGTGAATTTGAATGCGGGCGAGCAGGCAGCTACGGCTTACGGCTGTGACCTGACCTACGAATATGTCCGTATCAATGGCGATTACCGCAGCTAATGCTTTTTATAGGAAAAGGGGCGAAAGATAATGTTTATTTCCAATATCGACAAGGCAAAGGTCTTAATTGAAGCTTTACCGTATATTCAGAATTACTACGGCAAGACCATCGTGGTCAAATACGGCGGCAATGCCATGGAAAACGAAGGCTTAAAGGAGGCCGTTATTTCCGATTTGGTGCTGTTGAAATTAGTCGGTGTCAACGTGGTTTTGGTACACGGGGGCGGTCCGGAGATCACGGCTATGTTTGACAAATTGGGCATTGAAACGCAGTTTATCAATGGGCTTCGTTACACCGGCGAGGAAGCCATTGAGGTGGTTCAGATGGTGCTTGCCGGCAAAACCAATAAGGATCTGGTCAATAAGATCCATTCCATCGGCGGACGCGCTGTCGGTCTTTCAGGTATCGACGGCGGCATGATCCAGGCAAAAAAGCTGGAGGATGGCAAAAACGATTACGGTGCTGTCGGTGAGATCACCAAGGTAGATACCAAGATTATTGCTGACAACATTGCCGCCGGCTTTATTCCGGTCATTGCGACGGTCGCGACCGGTGTGGACGGCGAAAGCCCGGTCTACAACATCAATTCCGACACGGCGGCAGCTGAAATCGCCGTAGCCTTAGGGGCGGAGAAGCTGATCCTTTTGACCAACACGCGCGGTCTTATGCGTGATCTGCACGATGACGATACGCTCATTCCGACTGTGAAATTGGATGAGATCGAGTCGCTAAAAAAAGAGGGCGTGATCTCCAGCGGCATGATCCCCAAGATCGAATGCTGTGAAATGTGCGTAAGAAACGGTGTCAAGCGTGCGCATATCATTGATGGACGGTTATTACATTCCATTCTGATCGAGATGCTTTCCAACGAAGGTATCGGAACCATGATCGTAGAATAAACGGAGGATCCTTTCATGGAGCAGGCAGAAATCAAACATTTAGATCAAAGCTATATCATGAACACCTATGGTCGAT
>CAZAWG010000363.1:0-1678 GCA_964488785.1 uncultured Oscillospiraceae bacterium
CCAATATATATGACCGTCTGGTACACGATGTAGTAAACGATACCGCCCAGAACCACGCCGCAAAGCTTGACTGCGAAATTGCGGGAAACGTGCGAAATAAGCGCTTCGCCGATGATGACAGCGGCAAGACCGATGACGATCGCGCCGCGTCCCATGTTGATATCGGCCTGTCCTAAGTATTGCGCAAGCAGCGCACCCGACAGCGCGACCAAGCCATTGGACAGAACAAGAGCGAATATCTTGTTGAGATCGGTGTTGATGCCCTGTGCGCGGCTCATGCTCTGGTTGCAGCCGGTGGCACGGATGGCACTGCCAAGCTCGGTGCCGAAGAACCAGTATAGCAGCGCGATGATGGCAACACAAAAGAAAGCGAGGGTCACAATAGTCTCTGTACGCTTTAGCTGTGTGGCGACCACATGAAGTGAACGCGCGTTGACCGCCTGATTGGCCTTTCCCATGATCTTCAGGTTGACCGACCACAGCATGAGCTGTGTCAAAATGCCGGCAAGGATGGGAGGGATGCCCATAAAGGTGTGTAAAAGCCCTGTAACAAGACCGGCACACATACCGGCAAGGATCGCGACTAACATGGCGACCCAGACATTGACACCGCCCGCAAGCAGCATCGCACAGACTGCGCCGCCGGTACACAGCGAACCGTCAACCGTCAGATCGGCAAAATCAAGCACGCGATAGGTGATATATACGCCGATGGCCATAATGCCCCAGATCATTCCCTGGGCGATGGCACCCGGCATGGCATTGAGTAGTCCGAGCATAGTCAAAATTCCTTATTCTTTGCGTAGTTTGTGAGTTTTTTCTTATTCTTCGATGGCAACATAGCCGTCCGGCACGGTAATACCTAATTCCTCGCAGATAGCTTTGTTGTATTTCTTCTGGAAGGTATCCACATATTCGATGGGCATGGTGGAGATATCGGCTTCACCGGTCAGGATCTTTGCTGCCATTTCGCCGGTCTTAACACCGAGGTCGTAGTAGCTGATGGACAGTGTTGCAACGCCACAACCGGCGCAAATGCCCTCTTCACCGGCCACGACCGGGACCTTTTTGGTGAGTACGACATTGCCGATGGTCTGTGAGCAGGAGGCGGCGGTGTTGTCCGTGGGGATATAGATCACATCGCTGTCCTCGGCGGCCTTGTCTGTCACCTGAGAAACGTCGTTGGAATCGGAGAATTTGTATTCGTTGCAGGTAAGTCCCTTGCTTTCGAGAATTTCCTTGACAACATTTACCTGGTAGACACTGTTGGGCTCAGCCGAGCAATACAAAAGACCGACGGTCTTTGCTTCGGGGAACAGATCGAGGATCATCTGAGCCTGCTCGGAGAGCGGAGCTAAGTCGCTGGTGCCGGAGATGTTGCCGCCGACCGTGCCATTAAAATCGCCAATGTCTAATGCCACACCGTATTCGGTGATGGAGGTGCCAAGCGTAGGAATGGTAAGTGTGGCACCGGCAGCCGCCTGGAGAGCAGGTGTTGCATTGGCAAGGATCAGATCGACCTTTTTGGAAACAAAGCTGTTTGCAATGGTAGTGCAGGTATTAGGCTCATTGGCGGCGTTCTGCTCATCGAACACAACGGCATCGCCTAACTTTTCGGTGAGTGCATCCTTGAAGCCCTGGGTGGCTGCGTCTAAGGCCGGATGGGTGACGAGCTGGC
>CAZAWG010000364.1:0-1668 GCA_964488785.1 uncultured Oscillospiraceae bacterium
TCGTAGCAGCAAAGCCAACAAACCTTCCGTCCTTCTCAAAGAACCAAACATCGGCTTTCCGGCTTTTCTGCATAGATCGAATAATGGACAATGGCTTACGTTCTGCACGGGAAAATGCTTTTTTATAGAGCTTTCGTATTTTCAACCATTGCAAGGAACCTTGTGCTTGCGAATGATCCATTTGGCTACGCCTCCTTCACAAAAAAAACGGCACACTTACGTGTACCGCTTAAATCGCTGGCGGACAGGGTGGGATTCGAACCCACGAGCCGCTCGCGCGACTACCTGATTTCGAGTCAGGGCCGTTATGACCACTTCGATACCTGTCCATATAGATAAATAAAACACACCTGTTTCACTTGACTTATCTATTATACACGATCTTGGCGTGTTTGTCAAGCCTTTTTTCACTTTTTTCGAAAAATCCTTTGTAATGTTACAATAGATATAAGACCACAAAAAGAGTATAGAAAAAGTGACCGCGTTCTGTTATAATAGAATTACCCCTAATTCAGCGCAAAAGAAGGACTCGATCACTTCATGAGTAATCTTATCACCCCTTGCGGTATTTCTTCTTCAACACTTGACAAATATTCAATCTTGTGCTACTATGAACAAAATGGAATAACAGTATTTCAAAATATTCGCAAAGGATGAAAACTCATGAGCCGTTCCACCAAAGAGAATAGTAACACGCAAAACGCCCAAAATCTGCATGAATTGCATCGTTCACGTATGCGTGCACGATTTTGTACAACGGGTGCAAACTCGTTTCAGGATCATGAAATTTTGGAAGTTTTACTATATTATGCTCTGCCACGTCGTGATACCAATGAACTCGCACATGAATTGTTAAAGCATTTTGGACGTTTGGATAAGCTATTCTATGCCACGCTTGAGGAACTGATCCAGATAAAGGGTGTTGGAGAAAAAACGGCGATCCTGCTAAAAACCGTCTTTGAGTGCCATCGTCGCATCGAAAATACGGTCGGACCGGAGCAGGAGCTTCAGCTGTACGATCAGATTGGGGAATATCTGGTCAAATCGTATACCGGTATACAATTTGAGCAAATGCTTCTTCTTATCTTAGATAAAAAGGGACATATCGTTCGCACCATACAGATATCCGAAGGAACGTATGATATGGTAGCCGTAAACAAGCGAAAGATCATTTCCTATGCCCTGTCGGCATCAGCGCCTTTTGTTGTTTTAGCACATAATCATCCAAGCGGCATATTAGTGCCTTCTTTCGAGGATAAGAGCCTAACAATGGAAATCGATGAACTGCTAAAAGCCCTGAATATCGAGCTTTTGGAGCACTTTATCATAGCGGATGGACGATATTTTGGGATCAAACAGAATATGCTCAAGCCTGATTTATATACCGGTATACAAAATAATTGAATAAGGGGAGCAAGTGGCGAAGCAGTGCGTTGTGACCGAAAGGCTGAAAGCCGCCAACCAAATGGAATGGGTACGGCAGATGAACGCTTGCACGACACTAATCAGAAGCCATCGTGAAGTTTGAACTGATTTATGATTGATAACGAGATCGCCCGGGCATTTTTGTCCGGGCGGTCTTAGCCAAACGATAGATTTCTTCACATTTTTTTTGGTATAATTTATTTGGAAAAAGTACGAGACAAATCGGAAGTTATTGAGGTGATT
>CAZAWG010000365.1:0-1661 GCA_964488785.1 uncultured Oscillospiraceae bacterium
TTAGAGCAGGACGTGAAGCAAGGGGGGACGCAGGACGGTACAGCTGAGACACTGAACGCCGAACGGGTGGGTGGGATGGAAAACGGCGTTTTCACGGAGCGTGCCTTTGGGTGTTTATACGAGCTGATCGCGCGATTTCCGGACGAATGCGTGGCAGAGGATGTTGCTTCCGAGCCTTTTCGGCTGTTTGCGGCCGGAAAGCGGGGAGACGTGGCAGAGGTATATGCGGATTATCTTGCCTTTCGCAAAGCGACCGGAAAAGTGGACAGCACACAGAGTAGAACCAATGCACCGGAGCGCACGCAGGCGAACAGCTTCAGTGCTTTTGGCGGTTCGGCACTTCCCGACTATGGTCGAGCACTGTCGGCAAGGCAAATGCAGATCGCCAAGGAGAGCGGCATGAGCTACCGGGAATATGCGGAGCTTTTGGAGGCGGTGCCGACACATCGTGCGAAAACGCTGTAGACAAATGCAGTCAAAACAAGAAAAAACGTAACGAACGAAATGAAAGGACGGGATCTCATGAAATTTTCCTTTGATCTGACCGGCGCGAACACGCCGCTTATCGGCGAATACGACATTGACCCTGCCACGGCGGTAAAGGCCGGCGAGGTATTGGGGCTTGTGGATGGTAGCGCGGTAAAGGCGGATGCTGCCGACGATATCTTAGGCGTATGCGCGGAGGAGCATACAGGTGTTCACGATGAATTGAATGCCCGTGCAGATGGCGGAAAAATACGTGTCAACATTTCGCCGGAGGCAGTGTATGAAGCGCCGCTTGCGTATTTTGAAGTCACGGGTGGCACTTCTACCACGCTTAAGACCACATCTGTCGGTCTTTCGGCAAGTGTGACCTCCGGAAAGGCGGTGCTTGTCTCGAAGGCAAGTGGTTCGACCAATACCGACACGCTTGGCACCGAGCGCCGTATCCAGTCGGTGAGTGTTTCCGGAAGCGAAGCAACGCTGACGCTGGCAAGCGGTGGTGTCCCCTGCGCAGGCGATGTGTATATGCTCATGCCGGATGTCGGCGATGAGCTGGCGTTGGATGCCGAGGGAAGCGGTGTGTGCTTCTACCGTGCCGGAAACACGGTCAAATTCGTGTGCGTATATGCTTCGAGCGAGCGCGGCGTGGTCGGTGTGAAGCTAAAGAAAACGGTATTTGCGTAACGCTATGAGCGAATGGAATGCTTTTTCCGGAGATAAATACAGCACAGCGCGGCAAAGACCGCAGAAAAGGAGTATAGCATGAACGATATCTACACATGGCATAACGATTTATATCCCTTAGTTAAGAAACGCTTTGATATGCGCTACGCCAAGCGCTTGAATGTCATTGAGCGCGTGACGGATGTAGTCGAACGCGATGAGATTGATTACCGCTTAGAGGGCGTGGGCGGCTATGGCGAATTGCCGGTCTATGACGGAACCGTCGTTCCGGGCGCAGATTCCAAACGCACCTTCATTACCACCATCACTCCCAAAGAACACGCGCTTCGTGTGACGGTCAGCTACAAAAAGGCCAAGCTCGATTATTCGGGTGAGGCTGCGCGCATTGGCACACGTTTAGCGGACAGCGCCTATATGACGGTATTGAATGAATTCTACCGTCTGTTTGGCGGCGCGGTTGATAAAACCCGACTGGGTGCGGACGGTGTGCCGTG
>CAZAWG010000366.1:0-1656 GCA_964488785.1 uncultured Oscillospiraceae bacterium
GGTGATAATGGCGTGATGATCGCCGCGCAAGGCTACTACGAATATAAAGCAAATGGCGCGGATTTCTATGATCTTGCCCTTAACGCTTATGCTACCGCTTCTGTTGAGGATAACACGCCAACACCTTGACCGCTTCAAGCATACTTAGACAGTGTTCGACATGGAATGCAGATTGCACAAAGAATAAACTCTGATTTTGTGCAAACAAACGAATTTACTTTTTTACTTGTTGACATAATTATTGACAGGCGAGGGGGGTATAGTTGTCAACAATCGGTTGATAACTTTCTCCTAAATGGTGGAAAAACCACTTTTTACCGGTGCAAAACCATGTTTTTGTGGTTGAAAACCTTGTTGATAATGTTGATAATTATGTCAACGTCGAAAATATACCGGTTTATATCGACCAAATAGTTCACAAAAAAGACTTGAAATTTCGTGAAGCCGCAAGGCTATCGGCTTTTGTGCTTCCACATAAGGGAGAAACCTATGAAAGAATACAACGACCGTTACATATCGAAGGCCGTGATCCGACGGTTGCCGCGTTACTTTCGCTATCTTCGCGAGCTGTTAGCCGCCGGTATCCTGCGTATATCCTCCGGCGAGCTTGCCGAGCGTATGCACGTGACGGCTTCCCAAATTCGGCAGGATCTCAACTGCTTTGGCGGCTTTGGGCAGCAGGGCTATGGCTACAACGTCAAATTTCTATATGGTGAGATTTCCAAAATTTTAGGTGTAGACCGTGGGTTTAACGCCATCATTGTAGGCGTTGGTAACCTGGGGCGCGCCCTTATCAATACGCCGATGTTCGAAAAGCGTGGCGTGACCTTAAATGGTCTATTCGATGTGTCTGAGGAGATCGTAGGAACAGAATATGGAAAGCTGCGCGTGCAGCATATCGATGAGGTTTACGATTTTTGCCGCAATAATCGCGTGGATATCGCCATTTTAACGCTTCCTAAAACGGAAGTCTATCGCACGGCTGAATGCTTGGCCGGGGTAGGCGTGCATGGCTTTTGGAATTTTTCCAATGCCGAGGTGCGCCTTGAAAAATATCCGAATGTGATCATTGAAAACGTCCATCTGGGAGATTCCCTCATGGCGCTCTGCTATAGTCTGGCACTTACGGGTGCCGATGATAACGAAGCATAAAAAAGCCGGAAGGGCGCGTGGCGGTACCCTTCCGGATGGGATAGTCTATTTAGGCTTCTTCGCCGGCTAAAAACTTAATGGCGCGATCGACCGAATCCTTTGCATTGCCCCATGGCTCATTCTCATAACGGTAGTCGAATTTTTTGCAATAGTGTGATACATCGTCACCAAGCGACTGCATATAGGCGCTTTGTACCCGGTCTAAGGCTTCGGCAAACACCGGTAAGCTTTTTTTATCGAGCTTCATGCGAGCCGTTTCGAGATATTCGGCGGCATGTGGCAGACAAAAATAGGGCTGCTCAGTGAGCAGTGTACGGAAATCCGTCTGTTTTTGCCATAAAAGCACGGCGGTGTAGACCATTTTGGCGTATTTTTCCTCCACACGTGTGCATATGTAGCAGCTGTCGGAAAGCTTTTTCATCTGTTCAGCCGCTTTGGTGTTGATATCCTTTCCAAACAGTGTTTTTTTGCAGATGGCGACCTTTCCCTGTTGCTCCTTCAAGT
>CAZAWG010000367.1:0-1640 GCA_964488785.1 uncultured Oscillospiraceae bacterium
GCACAGGGTAAGGATAAGGCAGAGGTCGCTGCAAAGTCCGCTATTTCCAGTCCGCTTCTCGAGACCTCTATCACCGGCTGTAAGGGTATCATCATCAACTTCACCTCTTCGCCGGATATCGGTCTGGACGAGGTGGAATATGCCGCAAGCCTTGTTGGTCAGGAAGCACATCCCGATGCCAACGTTATTTGGGGCGTTGCGTTCGATCCCGAGCTTGAGGATGAAATGCGCGTGACTGTTATCGCGACCGGCTTTGCCGCAGGCGATGCAAAATCTGCTTCCGGTAAGCTCGTGTCTAAGCCCGTTATTGAAGAGGTCAAGGCCGATGCAGCACCGGTTGCTGCCGAAAAGACCGAAAACGATGACGATTTCGGTGTGGGTGACCTGTTCAAGGGCAGACGTACCAATACATCGCGCTTTAATTTCTAATTAAACATATGCATTTTTCAGCATCCGCGCGCCGCAGTCATGGCGGAGGCGGATGCTGTTTTCGTCCGGAGAAATAAGGAAAGGGGAGTGTGCATGACGGTTCAGACGCAGGAGCAGGGAAAACTTCTCTGCGTGGTGGGGCCGACTGCTTCGGGCAAATCCGCTCTTGCGGTGGCACTTGCTGAAGAGCTGGACGGCGAGATACTCTCCTGCGATTCCATGCAGCTGTATCGCGGCATGGATATCGGCACCGCGAAAGCTACCCCTGAGGAGCAGAAGGGCATTGCCCATCATTTTTTGGATATACTGGATATCCGGGAAGCGTTCAGTGTTTCGGATTATGTGACACTTGCAGAACGAACCGTCACCGACCTGTATGCACGCCATAAGATCCCCATCTTCTGCGGTGGGACAGGTCTTTATGTCGATAGCTTCGTGTCGGGGCTCTCCTTTGAGGAACAGGATATCCGCCCGGGACTGCGTGAGGAGCTGACAGAACAGGCTCTGCGTGAAGGAGAGAACGCGCTTCATGCGCGTCTTGCCGCCTTAGACCCGGTGTGCGCGGCCGGTATCCCACCGCAAAATGTCAAGCGTGTTGTGCGTGCACTTGAGATCTGCCTTTCCACCGGAGAGCCAATGTCGGTGTGGCAGGAGCGTGCCAGGCAAAAGGCGAAGCCGCGAAGCGCTGTCTATATCTGCCTTACCTTCGCAGACCGGAAAAAGCTGTATGAGCGCATCGACCGACGCGTGGATCACATGATGGAGGACGGACTGCTTGCAGAAGCGGAAAAGCTTTTCCACGCCGGCCTACGCGATGCGCCAACCGCCGGACAGGCCATCGGCTATAAGGAGTTTTATCCGTATTTTGATGGCAAGGCAACACTTGAAGAATGCGTGGAACGGCTGAAGATCAACTCCAGACATTATGCCAAGCGACAGCTTACCTGGTTTAACCGCAATAAGGCGGCGCATTTTCTGGCGGCGGATGAGATGGAGCCGGAGACGCTTTTGAAAAGCGCACGGGAAGCGTGGGAGCATACCGACAACGCAGGAGGGAGAGAAGCATGAATCGTAAGCTGGTTTCGTATTTCTGTGACCCTAAAACGGCGTTGCGCAATGTGGGCTTGTTGCTTTTGATGGTCTTTTTGACAATCTATGCAGTTTTTCAGATTCTGCCGACCTTTACACATACCATCAAAACTGAGACAGCA
>CAZAWG010000368.1:0-1639 GCA_964488785.1 uncultured Oscillospiraceae bacterium
CGCAGGGGTGGGTGAATTTTTTGTCGCATAGAGCGGCAAAAAAGAGGGCGAACCCGCGTATGGGGGTCGCCCCATAAAAGCCAAAGGACTTTTGTAACAGCCTAACAAACGCTTCTCCCGGAATTGACCGGGGAGAAGCGTTTGTTATTCTCGCGCCCGGCGCACCACCGAGCTATGATACTCGGTCGGTGTCATACCGGAAATGCGCTTAAACACGGTCGTGAAGTACTGCGAGGAGCCAAAGCACAAAAGCGCTGCGATCTCCGTGAAATTGAATTCTCCCTCACGAATGTATTCCTTCGCGGCATCGATTCGAAAGCGGTTGAAGCATTCCATTACGCCACACCCCATCTGCTCCCGGAAAATACGCTTGATGACCGAGGGCGATAGGTTGAACTGACGGCTCACATCCGAAAAGTGTAATGGACGGTGGATGTTAGCTTCTAAATAGTCACATATTCCGGCAAGCACCCGGTTGTCCGTGCTTGTAGCCGGCTGTGGCTCTCTTTGCCCATTGCCACGCACAAGCAAGATCAACAGCTGCTCCAGATACAGCTTTAACAGCTGCTCGCCCCCAAACGCCCCCGTGCCCGATCTCTGCATGATACGGATATACGGAAGTCCGAGCGGCGTGGAAAAGATATCTGAGGCTTCACGTATCATCCCACCGATGAGCCGCTTCTGCTCCGGGGTGCAGTCAATGATCATTCCGGCGATGGTCATGAGTGCCTCGCTGTCGCTGGAAAACGAAACAATAACGGAATTGGCAGCATGAGAGCCGTCACAGCGGATGTTGTGGAATTCATTCGGACGATGTAGATAGAGCTGTCCCACCGCAAGACGTATCTCCTTGGCACCGGCTGTGATATATAAGCTTTTTTTGTCGGCATAGACAAGCTCCCAGAAATTGTGGATCTCCCCGGAATAGGCGAAATCCTTCGCATATTCAAAATAATGCACTGTAAATACGCCGTCCACCGTGATGGCGTTTTCGAGCTTTGTCATAACATATTCCATCAAACGACACCTGCTTTCTGCCTGCCCTTTTTTTCTCTATTAACAGTATACCGGAAGAATGTGATTATTGCAAGTCAAAAAAGACCAAAATTGTAAAAACTACGTCTGATTTTGCAAGCGTTCCCCTGTCAAATCCTTTATAATGTATTTGTAGAAGATTTTATTTGTGCCCAACAAGAAGAAAAACCGGGCATATGGGAATGAGCCTCCCTTGCCCAAAAGTATAAATGAACCGTCCCGTGCGAAAGGAGCAGTCGTATGTACATCTATCGTGAAGAATCTTATGAAAAAATGAGCCGTCGTGCCGCCAACATCATTTCCGCTCAGGTCATCCAAAAGCCGGATTCCGTTTTAGGCTTAGCCACCGGTTCTTCTCCGCTTGGCGTTTACAGCCAGCTCATTGAATGGTATAAAAAGGATGACCTCGATTTCAAGGAGATCAGTGCCGTAAACCTCGATGAATACTGCGGCTTAGCCCCTGAGCATGACCAGAGCTACCGCTATTTCATGAACCACAATTTCTTCGATCATATCAATATCGACAAATACCGCACCTATATTCCCAATGGCGATGGTCATGAGTGCCTCGCTGTCGCTGGAAAACGAAACAATAACGGAATTG
>CAZAWG010000369.1:0-1637 GCA_964488785.1 uncultured Oscillospiraceae bacterium
GTTGGATGATATGTGGAAAACGCATAGTGCGCGTTAGTGGGGGCGTGCGAACCGTATGCTCCAAGCTCCTAACTCCACTCTCCAATCTCCAAACTAACTTCTAACTTCTGCCTTGCCTTTTAAACAAACGAAACTATGAGTTTTTCTCCGGCGAAGCTGCGGTTAGCCGCCATATTCCTTGTTGAAGGTCTGCACACTCTGCTTGGCTGCTGCTTCACGCGAAGCATAGTAGGAAGCAAAATCATGTGTAGTCGAAATGGCTAAATCATGACCTACGGATTGGAAGGTCCCACCGGATACATAGCCAATATCATAGATAACACTGTCCTTGATGAGATCCATCATTTCCTCCGATTCCTCATCACGTGTAAATTTTCCCTTAAGAGACACCTCATAAAAGGCTGGAAGCACATCCTTAGAGCCGTATGCACATAACGCCTCCGTGATCGCACCGGTACGCTCTACATCGCTGACACTGATGGGAACAATGATGAGTGGTGCTGCTCCGTTGGCGATAGCGGCATAAGCATCGTTCTCGTCAAACTTCGGATAGGGGACCACACCAAAATCATCGTCCATGCTTCGGAAGCCCTTGGCATCCCCTAATACACACGCCTTGAACATGGCTCGTCCCTCGGTGAAGATGTTTCCGGAATAGGAGCCGCTTACCTGCAAAAGACAAGCTCCATTGCCTAAAAGGCTGAAAAACTCGTCATAGATCTCCACCGTTTTGTTGGAATACAGCGTTAATTCCGCTTCACCCATGTCGTTTATGTCGTATATCTTCTGCCCACCGGTGTACAGAATGTTGATGGGAGCCGCCCAAGGGTCGGTCACAAAGCCGTATTGATCATCCTCCGGCTTTAATACACCGTCTCCATTCAGATCATTGCCGCCCTTTTTGACAAGATACGCAAATTCATCAAAGGTCCATGTCCCATTCTTTGCCATAGCATACGGATAATCAAAGCCATTTTCATCGAAAATACGCTTGTTGAATAACAGACAGTTGACTGCTCCCAGACTGCTAATGGAGATGTCGCCGTCTAAAACAAACAGCTTACCGTTTACAGTGCAGTTGTCGTTGATGTTTTTCGACCACCACGGCTTATCCATGTGTAGGGTGGAAATGTCGTGAACATTGTAGGCCGCTCCTTGGATGGCATAGGTAAAGGCGGCACGGGAATGTGCAAATACCAGGTCATACGCATCATCCCCGGCAAGGATGGAGTTGAGCGCATCCGTCTCATAATCATTGGAGGAGGATTCGCTTGCTGTGATGGTCACTCCAAAGCGTTCCTCTACTGCCTTATTGCGGTAATAAAGGGCACTGTTGATCACATCTTCCTGCGGCTCGTCGAAATACTGACTGCCTAAGGAGCCCTTGCGCACCAACATACGGAAATTGTAGCCATCAAAGCGTTCGTTGGAAAGCCCGGCTTCGTAGTCGATCTCATCCAAGGCTTCATTAGAAGCAGTACTCGTTTCGGCTTGGGAAAGCTCTTTGTCCGGCAAAGTCGGGCTCTCTTTCTTTTCACCACAGGCAGCAAAGCAGAGTAAAGCCGATGCGGCAAGAATAGAAGCAAACAGGCGTTTGAACATATGGATCGCTCCTTTTCGTTTTATAATAACAGTAT
>CAZAWG010000370.1:0-1598 GCA_964488785.1 uncultured Oscillospiraceae bacterium
CATTTGTATGCTATACTACAGGCGAAGCGGAATGCAAAAAATACATAAAAATAGAGATAAACGGAGGCCTCATGATGCTGCGACAGCTCGAACCGATCGGAAAGCTCACCCCCAAAAGCTCCAAAGAAATCGAATTTTCCAAAATCAGCCTTGGCTTTGAAAAATTGGATCGCGATGTGTTTGACCCGGAAAAAGCCTATGATAAGGTGGCAAGCCTCGGAGTCAAGCGTGCCCGGATACAAAGTGGCTGGGCAAGGACCGAAACGGAAAAGGGCGTCTATGATTTTGAATGGATCGATAAGATCGTGGACAATTTTCTTGTGCGCGGCATCGAACCCTGGGTCTGCCTGTGCTATGGAAATGCTTTATATAACGAGGAAGCGAAGAACGTTTTCGGCGCGGTCGGCTGTCCTCCTATTTTCACCGAGGAGCAGAGAAAGGCGTGGGAGAGCTATGTCAAAGCCTTTGTGAAGCATTTCGAAAACCGCATACACTATTATGAGGTCTGGAATGAGCCGGATGGACAGTGGTGCTGGAAGCATGGTCCCAACGCCACCGAGCTTGGCATATTCACACGGGATACAGGAAAATACATCAAGGAAGTCGACCCGGATGCCAAGGTCATCGGCGGCGTGGTCTGCTGTCGTAGCTTAGCGTATCTGAATGAAGCCTTCCGGACGGGTATGGGCGCATACCTTGATTTTATTTCCTTCCACGAATATACGCACGATGAGACGAGAGTGTTCGAAACGGTCGAAGCGTATCGCGCTCTTGCACATCGGTATAACCCCAACATCCAGATCATTCAGGGCGAATCGGGTTCCCAGTCAAGAACCGGTGGTCATGGCGCGGTGTGTACCATGGGTTGGACGGAAGAGATTCAGGCAAAGCAGTTAGCACGTCATATGCTGGCGGATCTGTTGGCAGATGTCCATTTTACTTCGTATTTTTCCTGTATGGATATGATCGAAGCGTTAAACGGTTCGGTGGATAATACGGCTTCCTATCTGGATTATGGCTATTTTGGCGTGTTGGGCGCGGATTTTGACGAAGAAGGAAAGTCCATCGGAACCTATTCCGAAAAGCCGTCCTATTATACCTTGCAGAATATTTGTTCGCTCTTTTCGGGTGCCTATGAGCTGTGTACGCTTCCCTTGACTATGGAGGGTGGATATTCGGATTTTGTAGGGGAGAACCGCATTACCCGAAAGGACTTGATCACAGGCGCATTTAAAAAAGAAAACGGTGCGTGCTTTGTATACTGGTATCCCTCCAACATATTAACGACCTCGGTCGAAACCGTCACCGGCATGACCTTTGTGACAGAATATGAGGATTTTAAGCTGGTGGATATCCTCGATGGCACGATCTACAAGATACCGGATACACTTGTTGAAAAGCTGGGACATGGCGTGTACCGCGTGGATTCCATGCCGGTCAAGGATACACCGCTTGCATTGATCATGGGAGAATTTTGATGTATAAAGGGCTTGAAAACGGTTTGTTTTCAAGCCCTCAGCCTGTCGCAAAACCAAGCATCAGTTCTTTTGCGGAGCTTTTCTCGTAAGAAAAGCGACCGAGGTCAAGGGCGAGTAGCC
>CAZAWG010000371.1:0-1593 GCA_964488785.1 uncultured Oscillospiraceae bacterium
CCTTTAAGGTCGTGCCGGATTATGACCTGTCCATCATGAAAGCGGGGCAAACCTTATTCGATATCACAACAAATATTTTGAATAGAATCGGTGCTGTTCTGGATGAGGTCAAGCCGGATATCGTGCTTGTCCATGGGGATACCTCCACTACCTTCGTGACGGCACTTGCGTGCTTTTATAAGCAGATCGCCGTCGGACACGTAGAAGCCGGACTACGCACCTATGATATCTACAGTCCCTATCCGGAGGAATTCAACCGTCAGGCGGTCGGTATCGTGGCGAAATATAACTTCTCTCCGACCGAGCTTTCTAAGCAGAACCTTCTAAACGAGGGCAAGGACCCGGACAGCATCTATGTGACCGGCAACACTGCCATCGATGCGCTCAAAACCACCGTTCGCGCCGATTATACCCATCCGGAGCTGGAATGGGCATCGGGTAGCCGCCTGATCATGATCACCGCACATCGCCGTGAAAACTTAGGCGAGCCCATGCACCATATGTTCCGCGCCATTCGCCGCGTTATGGAAGAGCATCCGGATGTCAAGGCGATCTATCCCATCCATATGAACCCGGTCGTGCGTAAGGCTGCGGACGAAGAACTGGGCGATTGCGACCGTATCCATATCATCGAACCGCTTGAGGTGCTGGATTTCCATAACTTCCTTGCCAGAAGTTTTATGATCCTGACCGATAGCGGCGGCATCCAGGAGGAAGCCCCCAGCCTTGGTAAGCCGGTGCTTGTCATGCGTGATACCACCGAACGCCCGGAGGGCATCAAGGCAGGCACACTCAAGCTTGTGGGTACGGATGAAGAGGTCATTTATCGGAATTTTAAGGAGCTTTTGGAAAATAAAGAAGCGTATGACGCCATGGCGCACGCGAGTAACCCCTATGGGGATGGCTTTGCCTGCAGGCGTATCGCGGACGTCTTGGACGACAGCGCTTTCACACATTGAGTCGATCATTGGAAGAACCGAGGACAGTTATGAGAAAATTTGAGAAAAAGGTCTGGCTTGCCACTCCGACTATGCACGGCGAGGAATTAGTCTATATGACCAATGCGTTCGAGACGAACTGGATGAGTACCGTCGGAGAAAATATCAACGAGGTCGAGAAGATCGCAGCTGAAAAAGCAGAGGTCAAATATGCTGTGGGACTTTCGTCCTGCACGGCGGCACTGCACCTGTGTGTAAAATCGGCCGGCGAACGCCTGTACGGCAAGCCTGCTGTCAGCCATGGAGCTTTAGAGGGCAAGCACGTTTTCTGCTCGGATATGACCTTTGATGCAACGCTCAATCCTGTCGTTTATGAGGGCGGTATCCCCGTTTTCATCGATACCGAAGCGGATAGCTGGAATATGGATCCTGTGGCACTGGAAAAGGCGTTTGAAATGTATCCAGATGTAAAACTCGTCGTCTGTGCCGAGCTTTACGGCTTTCCAGGACAAATCGATCGGATCAAAAAAATATGTGAAAAGCACGGTGCGTTTCTTGTTGAGGATGCAGCCGAAGCCATGGGAGCCACACTGCACGGACACCAGTGCGGTTCGTTCGGTGATTACGCCGCTATCAGCTACAATGGCAATAAGAT
>CAZAWG010000372.1:0-1575 GCA_964488785.1 uncultured Oscillospiraceae bacterium
ATCGGTGTTGCCGAAAACCAGAGTGAGCATACCGAAGAGGGCTTCCGCGAAAAGCTCATCGAATGCGGCAAGGGAAACGTCAAAAACTTCCTAAGCTTCCAGTTGGAGGACGGCTACATACCCATGATGATCAACGAGCCGGAGGCAGACGAGCCGTATCTTATCCGCAAGCACAACGAGGGCGAGATCCTCAATATGCACAAGCCCTTCCTCTGCCAGCAGATCTGTCTTGTCAGCGGCTATGCCGGGGACTATGAATGGATCCGGGATGACTTGGACAAATTGAAGAAATATTTCGAATGCTACGACCGCTACTACTACAACGAGAAATGCGGCCTATACGTTTGGGCTGACGATGTGATGATCGGTGTGGACAACGACCCGGCAACCTTTGGTCGTCCGCGCTTCACAACGGCTTCGGTCTTTTTGAACAGCTTCCTTGTTCGTGAGCTGAAGAGCATGGCGCAGATCTGTCAAGTGTTCGGCATGGAAAGCGATGCCGCGCTCTATGCCGACAAGGCGGAAAAGCTCGTCTGCGCCATTCAGAACGAATGCTACGATGCCCGCGACAAGATGTTCTACAGTGTGGATGTGGATATCAAGACCCGTCCGTATGACTGGTTCCACAAGGGTCTTGGTGTGTTCTGGAACACGCTGTTCATCAAGGTACGGTGTTGGTCGAACTTTTTGCCCATGCTCATCGGCTTTGCCACACCCGAGCAGGCATCCTCCCTCAAGGAGCATATCACCGATGAAGCCACCTTCTTCTCCCCCGGCGGCATTCGTTCGCTCTCTAAGGATGAGAAAATGTACAACCTGGAGCCGACCGGCAATCCCTCCAACTGGTTAGGGCCGATCTGGATCATTTCGCAATATGCGGTTTTCCGTGGACTTATGAACTACGGCTACCGCGCCGAAGCCGAGGAATTGTGCAAGCGCACGCTAAGCCTTTTGGGCGACGACCTGCGCAAGAGCGGCGATCTGCATGAATACTACAATCCCGAAACACGCGAGCCCATCATGAATCCCGGCTTTGTCAACTGGAACGTGCTGGCACTCAACATGGCAGACGAGCTGGAGGGCAAGCCTTCCCCGGCACGCTTCCTGCCGCAATAATTTAAGAAGGATATACATTCTTAGGAACGCTGTATGGAACTGATTTGCAAAGGAGGTAGACGACTGTCGGAAGCGGCTTTATACGAATGAGGAGCTTCGCCTTTCGGAGGAACAGCTCTTCCTCTGCTCGGACAGACGGTCATGCGCGTGTCCGAAAGCTCACCCTGTATTCCTTAGAATGATCTGCACAAAAAAGAACGGAGAACAGAACAATGAATAAATGGTACATCCTCCACAATGGGTATTCCGAAGCGGTGAAATATGTTTTCGCCCTGGTCAGCCGCTATACGGTCGTCTCCTGTCTACATATCCATGAAATGCCGGCAAACCTTGAACAAACCGCAAACGTGATCTATGTCGGCGTGCCGGGGCTTATCGAGGCGCCGGAAAACGGATACCGCATCAAGGCATACAAAAACGCAAGCGGACAACAGGTCATCGTTCTTTGGGGCGATGGAG
>CAZAWG010000373.1:0-1568 GCA_964488785.1 uncultured Oscillospiraceae bacterium
ACCTATTACGATGCCGAAACCAACGAGCATTATATTCCGTATGTCATCGAACCGTCCTTAGGCGTGGAGCGCAGTTTCCTTGCCTTTTTGTGCGATGCCTACGACGAGGAGGAGATCGCCGAGGGCGATACCCGTACCGTGCTTCGTCTGCACCCGTTCCTTGCCCCCTTCAAGGCCGCTGTCCTGCCGCTGTCGAAAAAGCTCTCCGAGCAGGCAACTGCCCTGTATCATGACCTGCAAAAGGACTTCATGGTGGACTACGATGAAGCCGGCAGCATCGGTAAACGTTACCGCCGCGAGGACGAGATCGGTACGCCCTTCTGCATCACCTACGACTTCGATTCCGAGAACGATGGCTGCGTGACCGTGCGCGAGCGCGACAGCATGACCCAGGTCCGCATGAAGATCGAGGACGTCAAGGGCTACATTGCCGAAAAGATCAATTTCTAAACCATCTCCAAACCGTAAAAAGCCCCTTTTCCGCACGCCTTGTGCCCGGAAAAGGGGCTATCCGGTCTATTTGAGCTACACCTAAATAAGACCTATTCATTTTGAAAGGAGTGTGTACGGATGGATAAACGCGCCCTTTTCGATGAGTTAAACGAAAAGGTAATGCATTCCGATACGGCTTCGACCGCCCCGGCGTCCCCCTCTTCTCTTTCAGAAAAAAAAGAAGCCCTTGCCCCTGACGAAGCTTTTTCAAGTACGTCTCTGCCCCCTCCTTCGGAAGCTCCCACACCGGACGTACCGCCAAAAGCAGAGGACTTTGTTCCCATTTCTCATACTTCACACATAGTCGAGTCCACCCCTGTAGCCCCGGGGAACACGGAAGAACACCGGCATAAAGAGCTTATAGAGCCGTCAGTCAAATCAAATGCCTACACCTATCGTCCGCAAACACGGCCTGAACGAAAAAAGCTCCACTATGGCTTAGAGGCTCTGCGCATACTTTCCATGCTGTTTGTGGTCCTTTTACACGTGCTTGGTCGTGGTGGCGTTGCCGCTGCAACCGAAGCGCATTCCACAACCTATGCCGCTGCATGGCTCCTTCTTTCTTTTGCCTATCCGGCGGTCAACCTGTATGCCCTCATCAGCGGCTATGTTGGCTGCAAATCCACCTTCAGACTATCGAAGCTCTTGATACTGTGGATCGGACTGATCACAGTTAATTTAGTCGTTTGGGGCGCATTTGCTGTGTTTTCTCCAGAAATAGCCAAAACCTATTCACTTGCCGAGTGTCTGACCCCTATCTGTACAAGTGAATTCTGGTACGTCAATGCCTATATCGGGTTATACCTTCTGACACCGATGTTAAATACCGCTATCCGGCATTTGGATAAGAGAACCTATCAGCTGTTACTCGGCTCCATGCTTGTCCTGTTCGTGCTGCTGCCGGCGCTTTCAAAGCGTGACCTGTTCCTCATGCATACCGGCTATAGCGCTTTGTGGCTCGTCGTCATGTATTTAGTCGGCGGCTATATTCGAATGCACGTTCATAGACCGCTTCGCCGGTCCGTCGCCTATACCGGACTTGCTTTCTATGTGCTTCTGTCCCTGTTTATTTTTGT
>CAZAWG010000374.1:0-1556 GCA_964488785.1 uncultured Oscillospiraceae bacterium
ATTGACCTCGATGGAATAGCTGACCGAAAGGCTGCCGCCGGCATCGGTCATGTGGTTTTCAATGCTTTCGGTGCAAACGCACAGATGTACCGGTGCATGAGCCTCATAATCGTCCGTGGGACCGGTCGGCGTCTCGTTGGAGAACAGACTTTCCGGAAGCGCGATAAGGGTCCGCTTTCCTTCTTCAAACACAAGCTCTGCCGTGTCGCTCTCATCGCCGCTGACCGACACGCTCCCATCCGGGCGGATATGAACGCACATGGGGGATTCATCGCTCCCATAGCGTATGTACAGTCCTTCGTCGGGGTACAGCTCTGACAGGGAAAAGACCGAGCCCTCGGTGGTATATTCGATTTTTTTAGTGCAGTCCGGCAGCGTGGAAAGCGCATCATACGGCGTTTCGGGGAGTGTTTCGCGAAGCGTTTGCTCGGTGCTTTCGGAAAGCTCCTTGGGCGTTGGGCAGCCCGAAAGATCGCCATCGGCGGCGTGGGAAAGCGCAGAGTCGTCAAAAAACACGCTTTCGCCGTAGATATTGGAAAAAACATAGTCACAGGCAAAAAAATGATTGCCGGTGATCTTGATCGCATAGTTTCGGTTATTGAATAATTTCAAATAGACCACCGTACCTTTCAGGGAAGAGCCGTTATGCGTGCGGCGTATACAGGTAGTTTTCGATATCGATCTGCGTTACGTTTTCCGCTTCCTCGCCTAAAAACAGGGAAGCTGTGCGAGAAAAATCGTAAGGGCGGTCGCTGACATAATAGGAACGTGAGCCAACGGGGGCATCGCGAAGCAGCTCGTTTGCCGCTAAATGCTCCTTCAGTGCATCGGCGGCGGCACTACCGGAATCGATGAGAGTCACCGGTTTTCCAAGCAGCTCGGCACTGACATCGGCAATGATGTCCTTGATGAGCGGATAGTGTGTACAGCCCAAAATGATCACATCCGGAGCAAAGCCGGCAAGGCAGGAGATATATTCAGCAGCGATGGTACGTGTTACAGTGCAGTTGCGCTGGATATAACCGTTTTCCACTAACGGCACAAACATCGGACACCCAACACCAAGCACGTGTGCGTCCGGACGAAGCGCGCGCAGCTGTTTATCGAACGCGCCGGTACGGATAGTCGAAGGGGTCGCCAAAACGGCGATACGTCCGCTCTTCGTGTGAGTGACAGCCTTGCGGCAGGCCGGTTCGACCACGCCGGTGACCGGCACATCAAACTGCTTTCGCAAGACCTCGATCGCAGTCGAGCTGACCGTTCCGCACGCCACAAGCACGGCCTTGACCGAATGGGTGAGCAGAAAATTCATATCGTCGCAGGCATATTTGCGGATGATCTCCGGCGAACGGGTCCCATAGGGCAATCGTCCCGTATCACCGAAATACAAGATGTTTTCGCCCGGAAGAATGCGCTTGATCTCGCGCACAGCGGTAAGACCGCCAAGACCACTGTCAAAAACGCCGATGGGCAGATCGTTTATATGCATGAGAATACCTCGTATAATTCGAAAAAGATGTGTATGCTGCAAAAGAGCATACCTCTTAATTATATAT
>CAZAWG010000375.1:0-1533 GCA_964488785.1 uncultured Oscillospiraceae bacterium
GGTACATGCTATGTACAGGTCGGCAGTGTCAACACAACTACGGATCAGGTTAACTATGGTGCGCGTGTTGAGATCCTTGCGCGTCATCTTGCCGGTTGGGCTGGATATGAGACGTTGCCGGTGACGGAATAATACGTTTGTTTCTTTGAAAAAAAGAAGTCTGGATATTCGAAAATGCCCAGACTTCTTTTTGTCATTCTTTATTTTAAGGTCAACACCGTGACCCCGGCATCGCCCTCGCCAAAGGTGCCCATGCGGTATTCCTTTACGCGAGAATCGTGCTTGAAATAATCCCATAAGCCCTTGCGCAAGGCACCTGTCCCTTTTCCGTGGATCACGCGGATGGTCGTCAGGGAGGACAGCACAGCATCATCGATGAATTTATCGAGCATAAATATCGCTTCATCACAGGTACAGCCGCGCACATCGATCTCGGTCTTGACCTCGGCGGCTTTGCGTGGCGTGCGTGCGGTGGAGGCTTTGGTTTCCTTTTTCTTTTCCACTAAGCGCAGCTTTTTGAGCTTGGTCTTGATTTTTGCGCTTCCGATGGCGACCACGGCCTGTGTGCCATCGATCGAAACGAGAGTGCCCACCTTACCAAGATCGGAAAGCTCCACATCATCGCCCGGAACAAGCTCACGCGGCGGCAGATATTCGGCTTCCAGACGTTTGGAGACGACTGCTTCCTTAGACACCATGCCTAACGTGCGGCGCACGTCCTCGCGCGTTTGCTCCAATCTTTGCTTGAAGTCCTCGGAATCCTTTTGGCGTTGTATCTCCTGAAGGGAATCGAATACATGATCGGCACTGGCACGGGCACGTTCTAAAAGCTCGGTGGCTTTTGCTTCGGCCTTGCGGTTTTCTTCTTCGATGCGCGTGTTGAATTCCTTGCGCATTTTTTCGGCCTCGGCATACATGACCTCCGCGTGGGCAAGCTTTTTTTCGGCTTCCTCACGCTTCTTTTCGAGGTCGAGCCGCTGTTTTTCTAACTTTCCGATAAGGCCCTCAAACGAACGTGTACCGTTATCGATCTTGTGTTTGGCGTTTTTAATGATATCCGGCGAAATGCCAAGCTTTGCGGCAATGGCAAAGGCATTGGATCGGCCGGGCAGACCGATGGTCAGCTTATAGGTCGGTCGGAGCGTTTCCACATCGAATTCACAGGAAGCGTTGGACACACCCGGTGTGTCAAGCGCATACGACTTTAATTCGGCATAGTGGGTAGTGGCGGCACACAGACATCCGCAGGAGGTGACACGCTCTAAGATCGACTGTGCAAGAGCTGCGCCCTCGATTGGGTCGGTGCCGGCGCCCAATTCATCAAATAAAATGAGCGAATCCGGGGTAAAGGAGCGCAATATTTCCACAATGCCCACCATATGTGCCGAAAAGGTGGATAGAGACTGCTCGATGCTCTGTTCATCGCCGATATCCGCAAAAATGCTTTCAAATACCGGAAGGGTAGAGCCATCGGCCGCCGGAATATGAAGTCCGGTCTGTGCCATGAGCGAAAGAAGTCCGATGGTTTTGAGC
>CAZAWG010000376.1:0-1505 GCA_964488785.1 uncultured Oscillospiraceae bacterium
TCAGTGCCCAGACCTTTGAAGCACTCAAAAAGCACGCGCACGAATTTGGAAACAAGATCGATCAAGAATAATTTTTGATAAACTACGAACCCTAAGGAGGAAGTATATATGAATATGAGAAGTGATTCTGTGAAAAAGGGAGCCGAACGTGCCCCTAACCGCAGCTTGTTTTACGCCATGGGCTACACAAAGGAAGAATTGGATCGTCCGCTCATTGGTGTGGTTTCGGCCCATAGTGAGATCGTGCCGGGACACGCACACTTAGACAAGATCGCCGAGGCGGTCAAGGCAGGCGTGCGCATGGCCGGCGGTACACCCATTCTCATTCCGGCTATTGGCGTGTGCGATGGCATTGCCATGGGACACATTGGCATGAAGTATTCGCTTGCCAGCCGTGAATTGATCTGCGACAGCGTGGAAACCATGACTATGGCACATGGATTAGACGGACTTGTGCTTGTACCGAACTGTGATAAGATCGTTCCGGGCATGGTGATGGCGGCGGTACGCATGAACATCCCGGCGGTGGTTTGCAGCGGCGGTCCTATGCTTGCCGGTCACTACGATGGCGAAGAGGTCAGTCTTTCTAAGCTGTTTGAAGCCGTGGGTGCCTATAAGGCAGGCTTGATCGATGAAGCAAAGCTTCATGAGTGCGAGACGGGCGCTTGCCCCGGCTGTGGAAGCTGTGCCGGTATGTACACCGCCAATAGCATGAACTGCTTGTGCGAAGCCATCGGTATTGCACTTCCGGGCAACGGAACCATTCCGGCCGTGAGCAACAAGCGCATTATTTTAGCAAAATAT
Source organism: uncultured Oscillospiraceae bacterium (assembly GCA_964488785.1). Lineage (GTDB taxonomy): Bacteria > Bacillota > Clostridia > Oscillospirales > CAG-382 > UMGS882. The sequence continues at coordinate 805 of CAZAWG010000376.1, forward strand.
GCCGGTATGGCGATCATGCAATTAGTGGAAAAGGGAATCTGTGCGCGCGATATCATCAACGAGGTATCCATCAAGAATGCGTTAGCCTGCGATATGGCGCTGGGATGTAGCTCCAACAGTGTGCTTCATCTGCTCGCCATTGCCAATGAGGCCGGCATTCCGCTGGATCTGAATCTATTCAACCAGATGAGTGAAAAGGTGCCGAATCTCTGTCATTTAGCCCCGGCCGGTAAAACACATATGCAGGATTTAGATGCGGCAGGCGGCATTCCGGCAGTTCAGGCGGAATTATTGCGTGCCGGATTATTAGACGGCTCTGCCATAACAGCAACCGGTAAGACGGTAGCTCAGAACATCGAGGGGGCGCATATTTTAGACACAGGCAGCATTCGTCCCATTGAGAATCCCTACAGCCCGACCGGCGGCATTCAGATCCTTTGGGGCAACATTGCAAAAGACGGCTGTGTGGTCAAGCGCAGTGCGGTAGCGCCGGAGATGCTAAAGCACACAGGACCGGCACGTGTATTCAATAGCGAGGATGAAGCAATCGAAGCCATTTACGGTGGAAAGATCGTGGATGGGGATGTTGTGGTCATTCGCTACGAGGGACCGGTCGGTGGGCCCGGAATGCGCGAGATGCTCAACCCGACAAGTGCGCTTGCTGGGATGAAATTAGACAAAACGGTCGCACTGATCACGGA
>CAZAWG010000377.1:0-1504 GCA_964488785.1 uncultured Oscillospiraceae bacterium
GTTGTGATCTCGATCACGCCGTCCTTCTCGTTGCAGGTATACCCACACACGCCGCACAGGAAGTGTAGCGGCAATGCCGGTACACCATCGGTCAGCACGACCGCTCCCGGCAGCTTTATCGGCATTTTGCCGCAAAGGGCAACATCGCTTCCGGCTTTGAAGGTCATTTCACCGTCTCCGATGAGAAGGGTCACCTGATGTGCCGCGCGGTTCCAGCGGTAGGACAGATTTAGCTTGTTCATGAGTGGGCATTTTGCATACAACGGCACAAGCATATCTCCGTTCACCGGTGTGAAAGGCAGCCCGATCTCAATGCGTTCGCCATCCACCATAACAAAGCTCTTCGGCAGGTCGCAATGCAGAAATTCGATCTTCTTGATCTTCCAGGTGCCGCCGCTCGTCATCGGGTCAAGGCGAAGTGCTGTGATGGTGCCGTTCCAATTGCGTCCGGCACTGCACCAGAATAAGACCTCGCTGTATTCTTCATCGAGCTTTGTGGAGTTTCCACCGAGACACTTATCTGCCGAGAAATTCGGATTTGTATCGGTCGCAAAGAAGATCTGCGGAACCGGCTTGGTCTTACGTCCGGTCAGCGTGCCGGTACTCATGACCACGCGGATAAACGTGATATCATCGGTACACAGACCGGGATTTGTGTAAATGATCTGGGGGTCGATGCCGTTCGAGGTGCCGCACAATGCCCCCTTCTCCTGCTTCTTATCTTGTGCATCTACCTGATAGTCAAACAGCTCGATGAGTGACGGATCGGCAAAATCCAGAGTCTTGACCGTCACGGCGTCGGGGGTGGGGCGAAGCCCCGGCAAACGGCGCTCCGGACGCATCCAGGCGTGTCCGGTGGGATACAGAATGTCAATGCGCTCCTTCTGATGCTCGGTGGGCTTAGCATCGACGTGCTTTGGGGCTTCACAGAACACATCGCGAAGCGTATCTAAAAAGCCGAAGCCGTGCAGCCCGGAGGGATTGATATAATGTCCCTCATCAAATTCATTCCAGCAAGAGAGCAACACCATTTTGCTCTGCCAGGAATTCTGGTCGGGGAACTGGTTGGTATCGGATAAATAGGTATCGCGTGTCCAGGTCAGTATTTTTTCGTATTCCGGAATGGAGATGGATGGGTGGCGGTCATCGTGGCGTGCCACGCAGTTGAAGCCCACACCCACGGTCGGAACGTGAACGAGCGAATGCTTGGCATACGTTGCAATGTTTTCAGCCGCATTTGTCAAGCACCCTTGTTGGAATTCGGCGGTATACGATTCGGTGCCCCAGTTATAGGCATACATACCCTCCACGCCCAACGCTTCGGCATAGGCAATGCTCTTTTCCGAGCCGCCGCCACCGGCGCAGAGCAGAATGATATCCGGCATACCGGCTTCCTTTACCGCTTTGCGTAAGAAATCCATTTCCTCGCGCGCCTTTTCGACACTGCCGAAATATTCCGGCTTGGCAAGCGTTCCTAAGTTATAGATGGAGAACACGGGACGAC
>CAZAWG010000378.1:0-1501 GCA_964488785.1 uncultured Oscillospiraceae bacterium
CTTCCGAGGTGTATACCTTCTTCACCTGGCACATCCGAACCATTTCCGGAAAGCTCAGTCTGCAAGCCAGTCTGCGTTTGACCTATCCGGAGTTTTACATCGGGCTTGTTTTCTCGCTCCTCATGGTCGCCGCTTGCTTTGTCATCGAGAAATACGTGAGTACGGATACACAGACACAGGGCTAAGACAGAAACTCATCGATATCCTCATAGCCTAATTCTCTGTGCAGAGCTAAATTCAAGGCATAGCCGATCAATTTGGCTATATCCTTTATAATGTGGTCAGTCTCTTTGGGCGTGACAAAAAAGCCCTCTCCCTTTTGCTCGCCTACCGTTTGCATAAGCTGTTCCAGAAGCGCAGAAGAATCCTCTGAATCCCCAAGCATCCCTTTCTCCGACAGCTCCTGTAGCGCCTTTTCGAATACATCTAACGCCAGCGTCGGCACCTCCACCACCGTGGGCACCCCAATGGCAAGCACCGGTACTCCCAAGCTGCCTTGATCCAAGCCGGGACGTGCATTGTAGACCCCGGAGCCGGGGGAAAGCCCGGTATCGGAGATCTGGAGCGTGGTCGCAAGCCGCTCCAATCGGCACGAAGCTAAAGCATCCACAACAATAACCACGCCGGGTGTGACCTTTTTGGCGGCTCCCAAGGCGATCTCTGCCGCTTCCATGCCGGTGTTCCCTGCCACATCCGGTACGACACACACCGTCTCACGAAGCCCCAATGAGTCAAAAAGCGTGCGGTCGGCGTGCTTGATGTGCCGCGTCACAATAAAATGCTTCGCTGTCATGGGACCGACTGCATCCGCTGTAATGCCCCGGTTGCCAAGCGCAACCAGCATACACGGCGCGTCCGGCGAAAGCGTGTCCGGCAAAAAGGCACGAATGCATTCGGCAAAGGTCTCTGCGGCACTTTGAAACCTCCGCTTATCCGCCGACCATATCTTCCCCACCTCCATGGTCAGATAGCTGCCCATGGGACGCTCGGTCACACGCGCACCGTTTTCGTCCAACACCCGTAAAAGGCTGACCGGGAATCCGTTTCGAACTTTTTTCTGCGAGAAAAGCCCCGGCACGGTGGAGGTGTTTTTTTCGCGGTAACGTTCCAATATTTCCTCGGCTAAATCGGTTCGAAAGGCAATTGACGTGGAAAAAGTGCGCATATTTCCTCCTAAACACAAAAAAATCGTAAAAAGTTGTAAAAATTTCAAAATAGGACTTGTTTTTTTTCGCAAGACGTGTTACAATACATAGGAATAATCATGTAGTGTATTGATTTGCACGACATACAGGGAGGTGAGTGTTTTGCCGAACATCAAGTCCGCTAAGAAGCGCGTAAAGGTTACCGCGTCCAAGACTCTGCAAAATCAGATGTTTAAGACCGGCTTCAAGACGACGTTAAAGAAGTTCGAAAAGGCTGTGGAAGCCGGCGATAAGGCTGTAGCTGAGATCTGCTACAAGGAAGCTGTCAGCAAGATCGACAAGGCTGTTGCCAAGGG